>JAUHXI010000052.1 GCA_030426875.1 bacterium | reverse complement strand
GTGTTCGCGTTCGTCGGCCTACGGCTGCTGAAGGAGCGCAAGCAGCGAGGCGACCCGCCGCCGCCGGTCGAAGGGGCGCCGGAGCAGAGCGCCGACGAGACGCTGGCGGGCGCGTAGGGGAAGGCGATCTTCCGCATTCCGAGCGGCGCGGCCAATGGTTTGAATCATAGCATCCCGGGAGCGGAGGAAGCCTTGTTTGTCCGCATCTAGAATGGCGACAAGAGAGACTTCCGGCAAATCAAGTCCTTCTCGGAGCAAGTTGATCCCCACAATGATGTCGATGTCTCCCAGACGGAGTTCGCGGAGGATCTCGATCCGTTCAAGGGTGTCGATTTCTGAATGGAGGTATTTTGATTTTAGGTCGGCTTCAATTAAAAAGTCATTCAATTTTTCGGCTGACTTTTTAGTGAGCGTGGTGATCAGAACTCGCTCTCCTTTTTCAAGGGTTTTCCGGACTTCTTCCAACAAGTCATCAATCTGATGTTTGGTGGGCCGCACTTCAACTGGAGGGTCGATCAAGCCAGTGGGGCGAATGATTTGCTCCACCACATCTTTTTTGTCGACTTTTGCCTTCTCATATTTGCCAGGCGTGGCCGAAATATAAATGGCCCGACTGATATGGTCTTCAAATTCTTCAAACTTTAAAGGCCGGTTGTCCAAGGCAGACGGCATTCTGAAGCCATGTTCGATGAGGGTGGTTTTTCGGTTCAAATTCCCACTATGCATGGCTCCAATTTGAGGAATGGTCATGTGAGACTCATCGATGAGCATCAAAAAATCATCGGGAAAATAATCGATGAGAGTGGCCGGCTGCTCCCCCGCTTCGCGAGAATTGAGATAGCGCACATAATTTTCAATCCCAGAACAATAGCCAGTTTCCAGCATCATTTCGATGTCATATTCGGTGCGGGTCAGCAAACGCTGAGCTTCCAGATTTTTGCCTTGCGCTTTCATTTCGCTATAACGCCCCTCAAGGTCCTTTTTGATTTGCTCAACCGATTCTTTGATCGCTTCTTGAGTGGTCACATTATGTTTGGCAGGGAAAATCTTAGTCTCTTTCAATTCTCGCACCACCTCTCCTGTAAAGGAGTCAGCTTCTTGCATGGCGTCGATCTCGTCCCCAAAAAACTCCACTCGAATCACATTGTCTGAACTGGGGGGGAAAATTTCGACCGTATCTCCTAGTACGTGAAACATACCCTGCTTGAACTCTAGGTGAGAACGAGAATACTGAAGGTCAGTGAGTTTTCGTAGAAGCTTGTCTCGCTTAATGGAATCTCCTACTTTTAAAGGAATGGCTAAATTTTCATACATGGACACATCGCCCAAACCATAAATGGCTGAGACGGAGGCAACGATTAAAACATCAGGCCGTGTGAGGAGGTTGTGGGTGGCGGCATGGCGAAGCTTGTCGATTTCTTCGTTGATGGACGAATCTTTTTCGATGTAGGTATCCGTCGCGGGAAGGTAGGCTTCGGGTTGGTAGTAGTCGTAGTAAGAGACGAAGTAGGACACCGCATTGTTGGGGAAAAACTCTTGGAACTCAGAGCAGAGCTGGGCAGCCAAGGTTTTATTATGAGCCATCACCAAGGTTGGCTTTTGAATCTGATTGACGATGTTGGCCATGGTAAAAGTCTTCCCTGAACCAGTGACTCCCAAAAGGGTCTGGTGCTTGGTGCCCTTTTTGATACCTTTGACCAATTTTTCGATCGCCTTAGGCTGATCACCAGTGGGTTTGAATTTTGATTCGAGTTGAAAGTCCATGAATTTTATCCTACAGGAGTGGGATGTTTAATTCAAGGACTAGATCTCAAATTTGAACCTTTATAAACCGTAGGCATCAAGGGCTTGTTCGTGCTCAATCAAAAATTCCTCCTCAACCTCAGTCATTTTATCAAGAAAAGGGGCCATTTCATCAAGGGCTCCAGCGCTGAGCTCATCCATTTTTAACTCATCCCCCTCGGACAACGGGACCCCATCACCAGTTTGCTCTCGGATTTCAATGGCTGGCTGGATATAATTTTTGATGACTTCTAAGGTGTTGATAAAATTGCCCACATAGACATCTCGCAAGGCTGAATTTTCTTGATAGGGCTCTATTTGCCTCATCGCTTGCTCATAAGCCTGAAGAGCTGAGATCACATCGGCAAGTATTTTTTTTAAATATTCAACCTCCATGTCACCAGACCTTGCGCTGTTTTGAATGATAGAAAGCTCATTGATTATCGCACGCATGCCTGGGTCATGAAGCTCCTTTAAATATAAATAGTAATCAATTGGGTTGTTATAAAAGAAATTTGGGTCATCAAGAACCCCATGAGTCTCAACGGTTTTTGTTTCATTGTTAAAAACAAAAAAGATGTTTCCTATTTGATCCGGAGTCATGCTTTTATCCCCTTTCATAATTCCACTTGATTCCAACAGATCTTCGTCTAAGGATAGGATTTCAATGAAGTCAACCGCGGTGAGGGCGTCAACCGCTTCTAATGTTTTAGTGTCGTTGATCAAATCACTGAATTCATCTGCATGGGCTATAATGAATTGATTTTGAGCACGGTATTCTTCTTGATTGGCGTTGTAAACCTCTACCCTAAAAGCAGTGGTGAGAGTATTGATCTGTTTAACGCTTTTGTGTGTGAGACTTTCTAGGCTGCCGGCATTTTTTCTAATTTCTATCATTGATTTAACATTGCTCTCAAGCATCTCTATATTGGTCTGCATTTCATCATCATAAACATCTTTTAGACTTGCATCATTTTGATAAGCACCTATTTCATCAAGCATGGCTCTAAAGGCTTCTGCTTCTTCAATGGCATAGCTCAACTCTTGCTCTGCTGCCTCAAAATCATTTTGATCGAGACTGTCTATGATTGATAAATTACGCGTGATTATGCCCAACATCGCACTACTATTGACCCTTGTCAGGTGGGTGAAATAATATAGAGCATTTTCATCAAAAAATTCCACTGCCGCAGCATCACCTTCAATATCCAACTCACCTGTCTCTTCATTAAAAATATAATTTAAACTGAGAATGGCATCATATTCAGATGTTTCAGTCATTTCGTATTCCTCTTCCGATTGACCAGTTTCTTCAATTTCTACTGTTGAATATTCTAAGGATTCATTTACTGAGCAGCCATTTAGAATGAAGACAATTAGAAGGATGGGGATGTAGCGTGTTTTTTTCATAACTAATCTATTGAATTTAAATGATTTAAATAATGCATTGAATTGAGTGGTCGGGCCTGAAGAATCATGACTCATATTCTGAAATCAAACGATCCATTTCATCTCCATGAGCGATAAGAAAGCCACTCTCAGCATCCTCCAATTTTACCATTGAATCGCTCATTTTTATAGCAATGTCACTAACGATGGAGTCAAGGTAAAGGGCATCGTCACCATTTAACTGTCCCATTCCACCTGACTCAGTGATCACCTGAACATGCTGAGTGAGTCCACCTTCGTTCATGGATAAATGGTTTTCAATACTTTCTAAAAAAGCATCTCGTAAACTCGTGTCACCTTGATAACCTTCAACGTCATCCATCATCTTTTTAAATGCAGTCGTTTGATTGATTAAATGCGTTAGTTTTGACTGAGCTTCATCCAAATTTCCCTCATTTAGCTCATTGAGAACTTCTTGAGATTTAACAGCACCTTCACGTAAGGCTGTGTCATGCAATTTTTTTAAATAAATGTAGTAATCCAAAACATTCTCATAAAAGTAGTCTGAATCATCAGGTAATTCAAGGATTTCGACCTTATCCAATTCATTGTTGTAAACAAATTCTAACTCAACAGAAGGGTCACCATCAGATGTACTTGACTCAACCACATCGTCTTCTAATGATGCTTCTATTGGAGCAAAAAGTGCTTCATCCAAATCAAGCAACTCAATGAAATTAAAACCTGTCAGCTGCTCGAGCAAGTCAACATCATTCATGTCATCGATTAGAACGGTGAATTCATCCGCATATTTCAAGATGAACTCTTCTTTAATCTGAACTTCATCCATCATGGCATTGAGTACGATAGCCTCATTTGATCCAATGTAATCCTCAATCAAGGGCTGATTGTGTTCCGAAATATTATCCCACCCACCTGCTTCGCGAGCGAAATCAACGACCATATATTTACTGTCAATGAATCTTAAAGAGACACCCATGAGGAATGAATAGCTATTTCTCAAGCTCTCATCACCCTGGTACCCTTCAAAGTCTTTCATCATGGATATATAGGCCCTTTGTTGATCAATCGCATATTGTAGATGGCTTTCAGCCGCTTCAAAATCACCAGCATAAAGGGCTTCATCAAATAATACCAACTGATCATTGGCTGTGAATTGACTCATTTGATATACAACGGACAAAAAACCAATGTAATCCAAAGCATTAGAATAATGATAGCCCAATTCGGTTGGCAGATTATCAAGCTCTATCACCCCATCTTCTTCATTAAAACCAAAGCCTAAGTAGGTCGTGGCAAGCAAGTGAGTCTGGCTAAGCTCAAAATCAACACCTTCCAACTCACTGTCCGCAGAATCATCTTCAACTAATTCTTCAACTTGATAAACCAGATCTTCATTCACCATGCCGTCATGTGCACAACCCGTAAAAAACAAGAGTGAGAGGAATAGTAAGGCGTGAGAGAATTTTTTCATTGGTTAAAAGTGATGGGTGAAAATGGGAAGGAACAAGCTATGAGGCCTGAAGGGATGATAGAGTATAACACTGGTGAATTCAAGGCGTTGATGTTAAAATATTGCTGACGCATCACTGCTAAACAGTCAATTGAATGGAGCTAAAAAACAGCTTGATTCCAGCTCAATTTTAACCAATGGAGACCCTCCAATAACTGTTCAAATTCATGTACAAAGAAATCCGCAGCAACAAACGCAGCACCTGGTTCCTACTGACCGCCTTCATCGCCTTTTTTGGAGCCGTTGGCTATGGTTTTGGCTTTATTTATCAAGAAACCCAGACTGGTGCCATCGGTTTCATGGGGGTTTTTGGTATCGTTGCCATCGTTTATGCCCTCATCAGCTACTATTCAGCAGGAAAGATCACTTTAGCGGCCGCACGAGCCAAAGAAATTAAGAAGTCTGACCATCCCGAACTTTATCGGGTGGTCGAAAATTTGAGCATCGCCGCGGGAATGCCGACGCCTAGAATCTACATCATCGAAGATTCTGCCTTGAATGCGTTTGCTACGGGGAGAGGGCCCGAAAATGCCAGTGTGGCCATCACACGAGGGCTTTTGGATCAGTTGGATAAGGTGGAATTGGAGGGGGTGATGGCCCATGAGCTCTCGCATGTTAAAAATTATGACATCCGCCTGCAAAGTGTGACAGTGGCTTTGATTGGCTTGATTGTGCTTTTGTCTGATATTTTTCTGCGCTCGTTACTTTATGGTGGAGGTCGACGGCGTGGGAATTCAAAAGGGAATGCTGTTGTATTGATCATTGGAATCGCACTGGCAATTTTAACCCCCATCATTGCCAAAATCATGCACTTGGCCATCAGCCGGCAACGGGAGTATTTGGCGGATGCAAGTGGGGCGCTTTTGACGCGTTACCCGGAGGGCTTGGCGCGGGCGCTGGAAAAAATAAAAGCCGATCAACAACCCTTAAGAGGTGCCAGTAAAGCAACGGCTCATATGTACATTGAAAATCCTTTACGAAATGAAAAGCAAGGCAAGTGGCTGAATAATCTGTTCGCCTCTCATCCGGATACGGATGATCGGATTGCACGGTTGAGGAAAATGGACAACTAAAAATACTTGGGTTTTTTAATTGAGCATGATAGTCTGGGGCCTTCATTTAACTTGCCCTCAATGAAAAGAAAAAGACTTAAGCAATTGAGTGTGCCACGGCATCTTTCTGAGATGGCTGCTGGACACAAGATGTTACGGATGATGGTGCTTGCTGCATTGGCGGCTGGGCCAGGGGTGCGGCATCCTTTTCACAAGGGACCTAAAACAGAAATAAAGGGGGTGAGTGATCAAGTGGTACAAGAAGCTGACCTTCTTGCTGAGCGAGCTATTATTAGAAAGGTAAGGAATTTTGGCTTTAGAGGTCAAATTTTGTCGGAAGAAACGCTGAGTCATGTTAAATTAATCAAGGGAGTTCAGACACTGATTGCGGATCCGTTAGATGGATCGATGGATTTTTCTTTGGGTAATAAAGATGTCCCCTCCATAATGTTGGCGCTTGCTAATGGTAAGCGGATTGAAATGGCTTTGGTTTTGAACCCCCTGAACAACACCTGGCATTATGCCGTAAACGGTGGTGGAGCTTACAAAAATGGTAAAAAAATGACAGTTGATCATGCTCGCAATTTAACCCTGGATCAATCTCAGGTCATTCTTAATGAACATGAAAATAAAAATTTAAGAACAGAGATTTTTGAAAAAACTCTACGAGCGGTTGATAGTGGGGGGGCTAAAAATTCAATCATTTGTAATCCTAATTCCACGGATGCCTTAAAAATTCTGGATTCAAACTTGGATATTGGAACAATGATCCATGAAAATAGCAGATGGCAAGACGGAAGTGGCAAGTGGTACGTCAAACAAGGCCCTTGGGACATCGCACCGATTTTACTCATCATGCAAGAAGCTGGTGCAATTGTTAGTAGGTTGGATGGCAAGGAGGTTGATTTAATGGACCCTCAACCACTTTTTATGGCTGCAAATAAAAAAATTGCTGACAATATTATTCGGTTGGCAACGGGTGAGGAGGTGAGGCAGTTTGGTGTGAGGCGAGCGGCCGGATGATTGCCAATGACCTTCATGCCAAATTGCAATAAAAAACCATAAATCGAGGCCTTAAAGTAAGGATTGATCACTTTTAAAAGTGGGTGAAAATCAGGAAATGCGTATGATGTCATGTCCTAGATCAACGCCTTGTCAGCAAAAATAGACAACATAAAAAGCTATCTCTTAAAAAGAATTTAGGATAAAATGAAATCCTGTCTAAAATAACTGACAACGCACTATGCCCGACATCAAAACCTTCCTAAAAAAACTGGAGCTCAACGACAAAGAGTCCAACATCTATATGGCCCTGCTCGAAATTGGCTCCCAAGCTGCTAGCATAGTAGCTAAACGAGTGAAAATACCCCGCTCCTCCGTATTTTTTCATTTGGAAAATTTGATCAAAAAAGGCTTTGTCAAAAAAGACATTCGAGCGAACATTCAATATTTTTCAGCTGTGGAACCCAGTACTTTAGAAAGGCTGTTAGAGCGAAAGAAGTCAAAAATCGACAATCATATTGAAGAACTCAATCAACTGATGCCTAATTTTAAGACCTTGAACTCACCTTTTTTGAGCGGCTCAAAAGTGACGTATTTTGAGGGAGTGGAGGGGCTTTGTAAAATGATTGACATGGTGATCAGCACCACTGATGACATCTATTTTATTTCAGCCCATGTATTTCATCCAGAAATTAAACAGTACATTCGGGACGTTTATGTTCCGGCAAGGAGGAGGGGCAAAAATAAAGCGGAAATGATCTTAACCCACTATGACGACTCAGAAGATTATGTAAAATATGCCAAGGAGATCTATGAATGGATTGGATTTGTAAAAAGGGAAGAAATGAATTTTCAATCGACAATCATAATTTATGGTAACAGCATCCAATTTTTGTCGACTAAGGTTGAAGATTTAACGGGTATTTTGATTGAGAATCCTTTTTTAGCCAACACCATGGAGGCGGTCTTTAAATTATTGAAAGACTCAAGAAAGATCAAACAAGTGACCTAGTCGAATGGCACGTCCAATGAATTTTTATTGAGAAAAACTGCTTTAAATGAATCAAAAATCTCATTCAAAGGTCTCATTAGGCCTGAGCCTGCTGGAATCACTCCAGAAATGACCTCAGCCATATGATCAATGAACCAGATTTCTTTGTGAGCAAGGGGGTGATCCGGTAACATCTTGCGTGCTTCTAATTGCCTAGTGAGGCTTCGTAACAAATATTTAAGTGTAACCTTTGGACTTCCAGAAAATCTGGAAAATTCCGTCAACTGTTGGAAAGCCATAGTGCTGAATGGTATTTCCATCCCCATTAATGAGCAAATTAAAGTCCAGAGCACCTGCAGGCACCTGAACTTTTAATCGATCAAAAAAACTCGTCAAAGGCCTGAATGAAAGGGCTTGAACAATTGAATCAACAGTGACAGATTCCGAATCTAGTGCATGGAGAGCGCTTATCATTCTAGTGTAATTGTAAATCATCAGACGATTGCCCACAACATCCGGAATACGGGCAGTGTCAATTTGAGCTTGCATCAAATCAGCAATGGGAGTGAGTCCGAATAAAACCCCATTTACACCCGAGTCATCCAGTGCTTTTTTTAAATCAGGGTCTGAATTTAATTCAGCAGCAAGTCCACGCAGTAGTTTCATAATTTTCATTCCTACAAAAATAGGCCCAGATGGAACGTATTCACTTGGAAGAAACTGGCATGCATCACGCATATTCCACAGCATTTTTTCAATTATCGGTAAATATTTTTCCACTCTTGTGGCGACACGGTCCTCTAAATCACCATCAGCACTGCTGCCATAAAAGCCAATCGTATCAAACGGAGGCCGAGGGGGAATTTGGCCCTGTTT
>JAUHXI010000051.1 GCA_030426875.1 bacterium | reverse complement strand
AAAATTCCAATACGGTTGAGTTGATCATTCAAGCGATTCAAAAGCAGGTTGATTTTAAATCTGTTTTTGAAAAGCAACTTCCTCAGGCTCAGGGGGGCAAAATGGCCCGTTTTTATTCAGTCAATTGAATTGTAGACACTCTTTTAAGTTTGATATAATGACATTATTTGACTGCGTAAGTCGGCGGTCAAGGGTGAATGCTGGACAAATGTGCCTGTTTGATGTAAGTTAAAATCAGATTAAAACAGTGAATTATGCCAGCAAAGACACTCACAAAAACAGGTGATCGAGCTAAAAGAAAATCCTGGTCTTTGATTGCTGCGATCGAGAAGGTCCATGGGAAAGATTTTGGTATCAATAATGAAAAGGACTTTAATAAATTATTGAATAAAAAAGGATATGAAGCATTGGCTGAACTTTTAAGGAATGATTAAGGAGCACATAGAAGGGGTTGACTTTTCTGAAACTGAATCTTTAGAAAAAGTGCGTTTTGATTTTGTTGAAGATGAAATTTTAAAAGAGAATCTGGCGATCAATATGCAGTACGTTATTTTTTTGTATGCCCTTGAAGATAATTTTAATTTATCAGGCTCATTGAGTTATTCCGTTTTTAGAACCATTATTGTTTCCGTAGCTTCCATTATAGAAGGGCTTCTGAATGATAAGTTGAGACAGCTTTTTAGGAATCCGAACGTAAGAGCGTCTAAAATAATGGGCTCTCATTTTGATTATGTTTGCTTTAAGAAAAAAGACATCCCCCTTTCAGAAAAAGAGGTGATTGTGGCTGGTATTAAGCGGGTTAAAAAAGCAAAAAAATTGAAAAATGACACCAATTTTAATGACCTGAATAAGGCAGCAAAAAAAGTAGGCCTCTTTCAGAAAAGCCACTTTGAAGAGGCGGAAAAACTGAGGAAGAAACGAAATGAGATTCATTTGGCTGCTCTTGGAAGGGTGAGTGAAAAATACACTAAAAAAGAACTCGACCAGCTTTTTAAAGATGCTAAAGTGCTTATTGATCGAATTAGAGATTATCAAATTCAATAAAAAAATTTTCCATGCCAAAAAAAACCACTGATCACCTCATTTGCTTTGATTTAGATGGGACCCTCATTTCTTCGGTGACCATTGCCAATCAACTGTTCTATGACACCGTCGAGGAGGAGTTGAATCTATCAACCACAGCCTTCCGTTCGCAAAAAAATCTCATGGCCTTGAGTGCCGAGGAGCGGTTGGCAACCCTATGGCCCGAGGCGAATTTGCAGTCGGGTCAAATCAAAGAAACCCTTGAGGTATACCGTCAAAAGAAAATGTCAGCTGGTATCCCCATCCTTCCAGGGGCTAAAGAGGCTGTGGCACTAATGGCGGAACACTTTGAATTCATGGCCTGTGTCTCAAATAGTCCTGACGAATTGATTGAGGAAACCTTGGCCAGTTTGGGTTTATTGCATTATTTTTCAAAACTCACGGGCATCAATCATGTCCAGTTTTCAAAACCACATCCAGAAATCTACACTTCTACGGTTGATTATTTTGGCTTGAAACCAGAAGACTGCCTCACGTTTGAAGATTCGACTACGGGTGTTAGGTCGGCCAAGGCAGCGGGGATGAGGGTAATCGGAGTGACGACGGGGTTGGAGTCGGGTGAGGATTTGAAAAAGGATGGGGCTGATGTGGTGCTTAAGGGGCTTGATGGATTGAGATTTGAGATGATTATGCCTCTTTTGAACGCTTGAGCCTTTGTGTTATTCATCTAATGCCTCTAATTCTTCAAAATCTACTTCAATAGGACCCATAAAATCTTTCATTCTATGTAGCAATACGCCGACTCCTGAGGAGGGATCAATATCAAGATTCTCTATTTCACGGATCAATTGAGAGGTTTCATGGTCACGAAATGCAAGCAGGGCTTCTTCGGCTTCTAATACAGCATTATTAGCTCTACGATATCTGCCACGTATTTTTTCAATCAGTCCATAATTAGATAGGCACTCATTTGCTGAAACACCTGCTAGCCCGAAATCTTTACTTGAATTCCTCCTCACTACACGCAGCCGTTCAAACCCAGGCTCATCAGGTTTTTTTATCCATTTTAGTGAATCCAGTAGTGCATATAAATACGTAGGACGTTTTTTTCTTAACATGGAATTTGCTGTCCTTTTAACGAAATCTCTATTTACTACTTTCAATCCAGTTCCCACTCTTTTAATTTCAGGTGGATCCTGATCTCCGCCTTCTATTTCAAGAGTAAGTTCCCTCAGCTTACCTCTGTATTCTAATGATACTTCTTCGAATCGAGCTAAAATACCTTCAACCTCTCTCATCTTCCATTCTTCCAAGATAGCTTGGGCTACCTGACACCCTCCTTCAATGACTTTACCCCCCTCAGAAAGCAAGTCATGATTGATTAATTTATTAATTATTCCATGGAGAGCATTGCGGACGCTTGTATCTCCAGTCATATCACTTCTCTTTTGTAAAATTGAATCATCACCTGCTTCAATCATATTACTCAATATAATTCGCCAAGCTTTAGCTACATTTCCATATTCGGTAGTGGCTTCTGTAGTCAATGTTGTAGATAAAGTTTCACCTCTGTACTTGATAAGTCTCATTTTCAGTTTAATTAATTCTTTTGTGAAGATTGTAAATATAGCACTTTATTTTTTTTTGTAAACTTAATTCTTATAATTTTAAAAATATTTAATGATTGATTCCCATTCAAAAATTTTCTTGTTACTTTCGCTTCGGCCCAGCGTATAAAATAAATAGGTATTACTTTCTAATCAAGTACACATGAAAACAAATAAAAAACCTTTCTCCATCGGCCTGACCGCCTTCATGGTCATACTTTTAGCCAGTTGTGACGGTCAAATAAGTGGTCCCACTCCAATTGAGGATGATGAGCAAGTGGTGAAAGTGGATGACTGGGAGTTTGAATATAACTACAATTCAGCAGAGTACCCCACTAGTGGTGGTGGAGGTTCTTTTTTTGGAGGGGGTGCCACGACCACCTCTTCATATGCACCTCAGGCTGCTATGGATATGGCGGTTGAGGCCGAGTCAGATCTCGGCTTCTCGGTTGGAGGTGCCAAAGATGTCGCAAATTTCAGAGAAAACATCGAAAACGGTTACCTTCCACTCCCCACAGACATCACTCACGAAGGCATTTTTTATGACTATTACTTCGATACCGGTCAGACTGAGGAGTGTGATGAACTTTTTTGCCCCTCTTATAGTTATGCGCTTTCTGAAGACCCCCTCTCTGGGGAGCCAGAGCACTACCTTCAAGTGGGTTTGAATTCTGGCCTAAAAGAATCTGATTTTGAGCGAAAAAAACTCAATCTTGTTGTCGTTTTGGACATCAGTGGCTCCATGGGTTCACCGTTTGATCAGTATCATTATGATGGGGGAGTTGAAGTTCCACTCTTTGAAGAAGGTGAGCGAGAGGACGATTGGAATAAAGAAAAAATGGAGGTTGCTAACGAATCGGTGGTTGGCCTGCTGGATCACTTGAATGAGGATGATCGCTTTGGCATGGTGGTGTTTGACGATGATGCTTACTTGGCCAAGCCGCTCAGTTCAGTTGCCGAAACAGATATGGAATCCATTGCTGATCATATCCTTGATCTAGAAGAACACGGTGGAACTAATATGGAGGCTGGAATGGAGAAGGGGACTGAGTTATTTGAAGAATTTTTGGATGCTGACCCCGAAGAGTACGAAAATCGCATCATTTTTTTGACCGATGCGATGCCAAATACGGGTGATTATTCTGAAAGAAGCTTGCTGGGCATGGTTGAGGGTAATGCAGATGATGGTGTTTCAACTACCTTCATTGGAATTGGAGTCGATTTCAACACCGAGCTCGTGGAAGAAATTGGCAAGGTTCGAGGGGCTAATTATTACGCTGTCCATTCTCCCAGCGAATTTAAAACGCGGATGGACGATGAATTTGAATTCATGGTCACGCCACTTGTATTTGATTTAGAGTTGAAATTAGACGCACCAGGATACGACATTGAAGCTGTTTACGGATCGCCAACTGTCGACCCGGCCACGGGTGAGATCATGAAAATCAACACCCTCTTCCCCTCCAAGCAAGAAGATGGAGAGATGCGAGGGGGAGTCATCATCCTCAAATTAAAACAAACGGGTGATGAAGATGTGCTCACACTTAAGACTACTTTTGAAGACCGCTCTGGAAACCAGGGCGGTGAGGAAGTTGAAATTAGAATCGAGGATTATGAGCCTGAACACTTTGATAACGACGGTATTCGAAAGGGGATTCTACTCACTCGCTACGTCAATTTGATGAAGAATTGGACTCAAGATGAACGGATTTCTTACCAGAATGACAAACCCATAGCACCTGTGATGGACTATGAAATTGGCATCCTTCCTCCTCCATTTTTCCCAGAATACAGCGAGTGGGAAAGGCAATCGATTGATTTAAAGGTTTCTTCTGAGTACCAGGAAATGATCTCAGATTTTATGGGGTATTTTGAAGCTGAAATGGAAGTGCTTGAGGATGATACTTTGAAGCAGGAATTGGAATTGATGGAATTATTATTCGAAGCGTAATAGGAAAAGAAGGTGACATTCGCGAATGTCACCTTCTTTTTAGTGGAAGAATTCAATTTGCCATTTGCCAACCTAGTCAACCAAGAGTAATCTTACCGTGACTGTGACATCTTCAGAAAAAATAAAAATGAAAAAAATCAAAATCACATTCATAGTCTCAATGATGCTTGTAGTGCTGTCTTCCAAAAGTGCTCATGCGGTACCCCCTCCAGAATTCATCATTCAAATTGCGTCTCAAATCGGTAATTTTTTTAGCATTGGCTTAGTCTTTCTGTTGGCTATTTTAACCACGGGCTATCAATTTATCAAAACTAGAATGGCAACGATTAGCAAGAAGGTTTATTGGATAGTGGGAGTGATTGTGGCGATTCTTGTGGCAGGTTTGGGAGCTTATTATTTGAATCAATACTACCAAGATCGAGCTCAGCAACAGGTTTATTGTGATGATTTTGGAGCTTGTCTTGGCCCCCGTTCAGCCGGAGTGTGAACAAAATTAGTTGTCTGAAATCATCACTTAAAAGAAAGTGCTATTAAATACTAATCAAATCAAAGTTGGTAGAAATGAAATTGGTTTCAAGACCTTAAATTTGGTGAAATTATCTGAGTTGGGATTTGAAATACCTCCATTTTTAGCCATTCCAACCTCTGATATTCCAGCCTTGATTAAAAGTAGTGAGTTAAGGAGGGAGGTTTCTGAGAAAATAAAAGAAAAACTCCCTTCCTCCACTTACGCTGTACGTTCCTCCGCTTTGGTCGAGGATGGTCAAAATCAATCCTTTGCCGGACAATTTCACACTGAGGTTCAGGTGATGCCTGAAAATTTACCTGATGCCATTCAAAAGGTCATTCAGAAGGCTGATCAAATGGGTTTTTTGAATCAATTCTCAATCCTCATTCAGCAATACATTGAACCTGATTTTTCAGGGGTGACCTTCACCCGAAACCCTTCTCCTGGTCGAGAGATGGTGATGGAATATCATAAGGGACAGGGTGAAGCCTTGGTTTCGGGAAAAATAACCCCTGAAAAAATTACCTTTTATCATCATGAAACTCCACCCACTCATTCACCTCTCAGCAAAGATCAAATTGAGGTCTTTAAGGCTATTGAAGCCCATTTTCAATTTCCTCAAGACATTGAATGGTGCCTCAAAGATGGACAGCTCTACCTCCTTCAAACCCGTCCTATCACCACTATTTCTCAGGCACAGTTCAAAGAGATTGTAAGGCTGGAGACTCTTTTGCCACCTTCACAAAACTACTTTTTTGAGAAGAATGAAATCTCTGAAATTGCCCCTCGCCCCAAGCCGTTGACAATGAGTTTATTGGAGAGGGTTTACGCTAAAAATGGTCCGGTGGATCAGGTTTATCAGCGTCAATCGATTCATTATTCTAACACTCATTTTTTTAAAATCATTGGAAATGAGTTGTATGTTGATAAAAACAAAGAACTTCATTCATTATTGCCTGCATATTCTTATTCTGAGGCACATTTACCCCCTAAGATTCAGCTTTCGAGAGGGTTTTTACGCACGGTTAAGAACCTTTGGGGTCTTTCTACCCTAAAAGGGGATAAGATCCGTTTATTGGAGAATTTAAAGGGTGCACTGCAACGTAATGATTCAAGTTTAACCTTGAAAAAGGTGGTCGATGCTTTTTTGGTAGATTACCAGATTATTTTTGAGATCAATTTACTCAGTGTTAAGGTGATTGGAAAATTAGAACAGATTTTGAAACGAGAAATAATCAGTGTTTTAGAAGTGTTGAGCCTTCCAAAAACACTCTTTCTAGATCCTGAAATATTTGAAAGCATTCATTTTTCACTCAAGAATTTAAAGGGAAACTCCCTTGATATTGATGATGACACTGATTTTTTAATGACCAATCTTTGGATAAACTCCTCTTCTACTAAAAAACAGTGGGAGGCTTTGTCTGATTTTAAAAAAAACTATCTCAAAAAATTCATTGCTGACGCTAAGTTTTGGCAACAGATGCGTGAGATGGGGCGTTGGTTGACAGTGAAGCTCGTGAACGAGCTTCGAGGAGTGTTATTTGAAATGGCAAAAGAGAAGGATTTTAAAGACCTTAAAAATATCTATTTTTTAACCTTGCAGGAGCTAAAAATAGGTAAATTTGATGAAGAAATGTGTAAAAAACGAAAAAAGGAATATGAGATATTCAGTGTATTCACCTTCCCACAGCGCCTGACTGGAAACTTTATTGAATCTGAGGTTGCTGAAAATCAAGGTCTTTCACCCGGCGTAGCGGTCGGAAAATTGGTTCGAGCTGAGGATGTTTATAAAATAAGGGGAAGGAAAATTCTCTATACCAAAACGTTACCCCCTGAGCTCACGCAATATTTTCCTGAGATTGAAGGGATTGTTTCTGAGACAGGTGGTTTACTGTCTCATTTGGCCATTGTGGCTCGGGAGAGGGGATTGCCAGTTGTCACTAACTTCCACCTGAGAAATGGGGCTGAAATAGGGGATTTGGTTGAGATGGATGGGGAAAAGGGTGTGGTAAAAAACGTTTAACCTTCTTTTGTGCTCCCCGGTTAATCATCTACTTATAAGAAGATGTGTATGTTTTTCCTATATTATTGTTTACAATATAACATAATTATGTTAAAATTATAAAAGGTCAATTTTTAAATGCTTTAAAACTCTAAATTTAATCCATGTCTAAAAAACAACTCAAACAAGATGTCCTACTCCTGATTGGTGCAATTTTTGGGGTTTTAGCCCTTGGAACCATTGTTTTTAGCCTTGCTGAGGGGTGGTCTATTATTGATTCTTTTTATTTTGTCACCATGACTGCCACAACGGTTGGTTATGGAGATTTTACGCCGACTACTGCTCTCAGTAAAACCTTTACTATACTGTACGCCCTTTCTATTATTCCTTTTGTTTTATATGCTTTTTCGTTCATTGCCAAGGCTCAAATGCAGAAGGTTTATAGCAAGATACATCGTATTGAATACAAGCAGCGGCAACAAGAGGCTGAGATTGATGCGGCCGAACGTAAGCTAAAAAAACAACGGGCTGAGTTAAAGGGGCAGGAGATTAACCTAGATAAGCAAAAAAATATTTTTAATAAGCAGCTCAAGGCCATTGAGGATCAAAAAAAAGAACTCTTAATTCAGCGCCGCAAATTGAATGCTGAGTCTAGGTTGAACAAAGTTCAGGAAAAAGAGCTTTCTACTCATGACCAAGAGCTTCATGCGGTAGAGAGGCGAATGGAGGCAGCTTTAAGAAGCTAGTTGTTTTCCCCTTATTCTGATGAACTTTCCTTTTTCCAAATGATTACGGGCTGATCTATATTTTCATATTCAATGTCAGCATTCATATTGGATAAAGCTACCAATGTGGGTTTTTGAGTGCCTTGGAATACTTCCTTCATTTTAATGACCAAGTTTTCTTTATTCGGCCACCCTTGTTTTTTAGCCTCTTCAATCAACTGGGACACATAAACTTCATCAACTTCTTTAAGTGGGTCTGGACCCAAAAATCCATCTAATAACTTCGTGTAAATCATCGCCTTAAGAATGGGGGAATCATCACATTTAATGCCCACCGTCAGACACACATCTCTCACAGCACCAAGGCCATATAAACTCGCTTTTTTAAGCCATGCTTTATCGAGTAGCTTTGGTTCAAGGTACCAATCAGAAAGGTTTTTTTGTGAAATGAGATAACATTTATATTTCTTTTTTTCAATGTATACCAAGTTATCATCAAAGAAGAAGCCCATTTTGACTAGATTACTTAATAAGGCAATTGTATCATATATAGAGTCACTCAGGAGGCTATTTTTTTATCCCTCTTTTTAGATAAAAGCAAAAACCCTTTTAAAAGAAAAGGGTTTTCAAGTCTAGCAATTTGCACAAAGAATGCAGTACAGAATTAAAAGTCTAGAGTAACGACCATCAGTGATATTAAACATTAGCGTTTAATTCACTTGTTATCTCCTTAAAAGGAGGTGATCCATCCGCAGGTTCTCCTACGGATACCTTGTTACGACTTCATCCCAATCAATGGTTTTACCTTAGGCACCCTCCCCGAG
>JAUHXI010000050.1 GCA_030426875.1 bacterium | reverse complement strand
CACAGTTCGATTCATTTTATTCAACCTAAAACATGAATCTTCACGTCGTTGTCATTTGTCGGTTTATTTGCCTCAAAACTCCACTCCTGTGGCGTGCTTTGTAAAGTCCGGTTTCATTTGAACCCATCGCACATCCATAAAGACGGTGCCTTTTTTATTCAATCAATTAAATTCATGTCAGCAGAAATACCGCCAACAACTCAATCCTTCCGTGTAGAAGGCTGGGGCAGGCCCACTCCACGCCAGAGAGAGGTTGAAAAACCAACATGGACCCTACGCCAAAGAGTCGCTGAGCTTTTTGCCATCCCAGAAAAATTTAAGCCAAATCAGGAGATATCGGAAGGAACGTTTGATTTGGATACCGCCTTGCGAACAGTGGGCGAAAACAACCGTCAAAACAAACGTGCTATTGCTCACGGCGAGCTCCCATTTGACTCTGGCCAGGACACTTCAGTGGCTCACTCCACACCCGATGATTACAAGCCCATCGCCCTAGCCCACCGATTGCTCAATGTTGTCCATCTTGCAAATGACACAAGGTCCCGAGTGATCCAAAATTTATTCACACACTTGGCTCCCAGCTCATTTTCTGACCCAGTCAAAAAGAGAGTTTTAGAACGATTTGCAGTTGAAAGTGGTTGTAAGCCAGCTGTGGTTCAAAAAGTTGCCGCATTATTAGATTTGTCTGATGACTTGATAAAGCAGGCCCTCTATAAAACACCTCTCGTAGTAGGTGGTACTCCCCAGCAACCTCGTGAGATGGGCATTCTTGAGCTTTCGGCCGAACAATGGCTGGCTCATGTTGATGCCGATCAACTAGTGACCGCTTTAGTTCATCTATTTTTGGACCCTGAGCATCAGGCAATGCAGCCCTTTACCGCCCAGGTCATTGAAGATAATTTAGGCAGAACTAAATTTTCAGACCTTATAAAAAATAAACTGAGGGAAACGCTCAAGAATCTGGTAAGTAATCAAAATTCTGTCCATTCAACTGATTCACCACAAAATTCAGATGACCTAAAGGCTGCTGCCGAATAGACTCGGTATTGCATTTCCACTAAAATCCTGCTATAATTAAAAGATAACCCAGAATCCTAATTATTATGGCAGACGATCAAAACACTCAAAACAGCGCCACTCAAGACGATGACGACCAAGGGCTCATCCTACCCGGCCAGGAGCTCACCTTCACTCAAAATGAAGACGGTCAAACCGCTGTTTCAAGCCAGCAGAGCCAACAAGGGGCTCAGGCCACCCAACCCGTTTTAGAGCCAGAAAATAATGCCCAACCCTTCGTTGAACCACAAGAACCATTTGAGACTCAGGCCCCATCCCCCTTGAATGAAACACGTGTGGATGCGAGTGTGGACGATTCCACTCCAAATGAAGCCCTTGCTCAGCAGCCCCTTGTTGAACCCGAGCAGGATTTTGAATCCTCTTCTGATTCAGTCATTCAAGACCCTCAGCCTGATAGTTTGAGTGAGTCCTCACCTGAAACGGAGGCTATTTTTGATGATTTTGAAAACGATGAAGACCTTTCTGCTGATGAGGAGGATTATGTTGATGACATGGAGGAAGATGAGGAGGATTATGGCGAGGATGACGATGATCTGTTTGCTGACTTGGATGAGGAGCAAGCCTCAGATTTAGATGATGATCGTGATTCAGCCGGAAAAGATGATGACGACAAAACACTTGTGATTCCACCGGAGGTGGCCGAAAAATTCCCTGACATTGTTGAGTTGATTGAAGAGAGCCAGAGCATGAATTTTGAGGAGCGACAGTACTGGATCGACGTGCTGCCCATCATGTCCAACGACCAGGTCGAGAACTTGAGGGGTATTTTGGACAACGAACAAAAGCAACTGGCGGAGGCTGAAAAAAATTATAAAAATGGCATGAAATCAGCTGAGGAAAACGCAGCCAAAGCCTTTGACGAAGCGGCCTATTTAGAAAAAAAGCGTGTCCGCGAAGAGGCAGAGGGTCAGCATGAGGCTGAGGAAAAGGCGATGGAGCAGGATATTTTGGCGGAGATTGGGGCTTTGTAGTGGTCAGTGGCCAGTGGTGAGTGATCAGTGTCGTGAGTCATTCCTAGCTTTCTAAGAAAAAATAGTGTAATAATTACCCGTACTCAACCCCCTCCACACATGAGTCGTGACATGCCCCGAAGCTCTGAGTTAGATTCAAGTTGCCTGACTGAGGTGACCCGCAATGTCGAATATGGGCGATATGATGAAGCGCGCCGATTTTTTGGCCAGGAAGCGTTGTATAAAAATGAGAGTAAGGTTGTCTTGATTAAACTGGCTCAACTGGCTGAGGAGGTGGCTTTTGTGAGTGGTCAAACGGATGATTTTGAACGGGCTTATAAAATATACTTGCTTGCAACTCCAGTACGGGTAAAAACACTCAATTCACTTTTAACTGCTGGGATGGCGAGAGTAGCCACCATGCTTTTGCGCCATGGTGTTGAGTCTGTTATGGATCAAGAGCTGATCCCTCCTGAAAAGGGCGGTTTGGGGTCTGGGCAGATAGAAACATTAGACACTCTAAAGGATAAGAAAAAAATCATTGCCTGGTTGAGAATTTATCAAGTTCGAGTGTTGAGGTCTTGAGTGGTGGAGCATCGATTTAAAATAAGGCTGTGTAAAAATCTCCCCTAGCCCCTCTTTCTCAAGAGGGGGATCTGAAAATTTGATGGAAGAAAAAACTTACCCCCTTTTCCAAAGGGGGATCCAGGGGGATTTTCTTCCTGAATGGAATGATGG
Source organism: bacterium (assembly GCA_030426875.1). Classification (GTDB taxonomy): domain Bacteria; phylum Patescibacteriota; class Gracilibacteria; order UM-FILTER-43-11; family UM-FILTER-43-11; genus JAUHWS01. Next base: position 5,924 of record JAUHXI010000050.1, on the reverse strand, counting down.
TAAGGATTTCTCCACAAGGTCGAAATGAAAAAAAGATGGCATTTTAAAGTACTATTTTTTGATACCCGTTGTATTTGAACACTCATAAAAACCCTTCAAAAATGCTTTATTTATGAAGTGGCGAGCGCCCCGGACGATGTCCGAGGCACTCGCGCGTCCACGCGGGGCCTACTCGGTCTCGGAGACAGTGGTTGTACCACTGCCTCCCCAGCTACCTTCTTCGCCGAAGGTATCGGAGCTAGAGCCGCTGTGGCCCTCGCTCCCGCCAGTGGCGTCGTCTGTGTCCGAGCCGGAGCTGCCGGAGTCAGACTCCGTGTCCGAATCGGTTTCTGTGTCCGTGTCCGAGGACCCAGAACCAGAACCTCCTTCGTAGATAACATCCGGACTTGAGTCCGGACCACCTACTTCTATTGTGCATGCCGAGCATGCCAAAATTCCAAAAATTCCTCTTACTATCCATCTCTTCATTTTTTGCTCCTACAGCTGGTCATTAAGCTTATACCAATCCCAATAAAAAATAAATTCATGCCATTGAGTGCATTTCTTATTGGGATTAGAGGGCCGTGCGAGTGGTAAAGATCAAGCATAGGAACAGGCAACTCACATTTAATTTTTATTGAATGGAGGGCTCCATGATGCTTGACTAATTATTAAATATTTTTAAAAAATAGTCAAGGAATAATTAAGGTTTTTTTAATGTTTGAAAAGCCTATTCAAAAATCTCCCCTAACCCCTCTTTCTCAAGAGGGGGACCTGAAAATTTGATGGAATAAAGACTTGCCCCCTTTTCCAAAGGGGGATTCAGGGGGATTTTTTTCATTAAGGTCGAAATGAAAAAATATAATCTTTTATCTCTCAGGGCGCGATTGAATCTAAATTTTTATTAAATAGATTAGATCTCTCGGCGTCTCTACGGGTTATAAATTTTTAATCTGCTCCTCCATCTTCCCCAACTTCTCCTCCGCCTCCGCCAATTTCTCCTTCTCTCCCACCACCACTGCTTCCGGTGCGTTCTTCACAAAGTTCTCATTCGACAACTTCCCACTCAATCCCGCAATATACTTTTTTAAATTGGCGATTTCTTTCTCCAGGCGCTCCTTTTCCTTCTCCGTGTCCACCAAGCCCTCCAGAGGAATGTAGATTTCCACCCCACTCACCACATCAGCGGCGGCTCCAGGCATTTTTTCACCGGAGGCATGCAGGGTCAATTCACTGATCCGAGCCAGGCGAATGATGTCCTCTTTATTCCGTTCCACATTCTCCACTATTGACCCCCCATAAATCGTCACAGGAATCTTTTGAGCTGCCTCAATTTTATTCTCCGACCGCATGCTTCGGATGGACGACACCATTTCAATCATCAGTTCCACCGCTCCCCCCTCAAATTCACCCTCAAGTGGGGTGGGGAAGTCAGCGCGAATCAACATCCCGTCCACCCCTGGCAATTGGCTCCAAATCTGCTCCGTCACAAACGGCATGATGGGGTGCAGCAAGGTCAGAATGTTTTTCAGCACATGATGTAGCACGGCTAAGTTCTGCTTATCCCCCTTCGAAAGCTCCAGATACCAGTCGCAAAAATCATTCCAGACAAAATCGTAGAGGAGTTGGCCAGCTTCTCCGATTTTATACTCCATCAAACTGTTGTCGGTTTCGACAACAACCTTATTCAATTTGCCTAAAATCCATTCATCCGCATCCGACAAGTTTTCCAAGTCCAATTCCGGCGCTTCAGTGATCCCTTTTTCCTCAAAAATCCCCAACACAAAACGACTCGCATTCCACAATTTATTGGTAAAATTTCGGTAGCCTTTGATTTTTTCATCATAAAGCCGGGTGTCATTGCCGGGTCCATTGCCCACCACCATGCTCATCCGCAGCGCATCAGCTCCGTATTGCTCAATCACCTCCAGTGGGTCGATGCAGGTTTCTGGTTTGGATTTGCTCATCTTGCTCCCATCTCGCGTGCGGATCAGGCCGTGTAAATAAACGGTTTCAAAAGGCACGCTGCCAGTCATGTAGGTGGTCACCAAAATCATGCGTGCCACCCAAAAGAAGATGATGTCGTAACCAGTTTCCAATACTTGTGTGGAGTGGAATTTTTGATAGTCAGGACTCTGTTTAAAAATCTCCTCCAAGCTGAGTGAGGGGTCGGTGGCTTTTTCAGGGTCGAGCAAAGTGCTCCAGGTCCAAGTGGCCGAGCTGAACCAGGTGTCCAGGGTGTCTTCATCTTGGGTCCAACCTTCTCCCTCGGGAGCCTGGTTGCCAACGTAAACCTCCTCATTGTTATGCCACACAGGAATCCGATGGCCCCACCAAATCTGACGACTGATACACCAGTCTTGTAAATTCTCGATCCAATGAAAATAAATCTTTTCAAAACGATCGGGCAGAATGGTGACGTCCTTTGACTTCACGACCTCCAACATCACCTCTTTCAGGCTCATTTTTTGCCCCTTCCAGTCGACAACTTTTTTATTCACATCCACAAACCACTGAAGTTTAGGCAAGGGTTCCACCGGTTTTTTACTCCGGTATGAAATCGAGATTTGTTGAGCGTATTTTTTCTCCTCTTTCAAACGTCCGGATTCCCGTAGCTCCTCCACAAACTTTTCCCGCGCTTTGAAGACAGAAAGCCCTTCAAAACCTTTGATGTTCTTGGTGATTTTGCCTTGCTCATCAATCACATGAATGGGTTCTGCTGTGATGTCATCCCGATGCCTGAGCCACATGTCATAATCGATTTTACTGTGAAAGGGGGTGATTCCCACCACACCACTCCCAAATTCAGCGTCCACCTCATGATCCGCAATTACGGTCACACGGATGGTTTGACCACTGGGCCACTGCACTTCAAAATCTTTTCCAATCAAATGCTGGTAACGTTTGTCATCCGGATTCACGGCCAAGGCCGCGTCTCCCAATTTGGTCTCAGGCCGACTGGTGCTGACTAAAATGGGCTCGCCACCGGTTTGTTCGGCGGTCAAATATTCAAAGGTGTACAAAACCCCTTCGCGTTCCACATGCTCCACTTCATCATCGGCCAGCGTGGTTTGTAGGGCTACGTCCCAATTGATCACTCGCTCTGCACGGTAAATCAGGCCGTCGTTGTACATTTTTTTGAAGGTTTCATTCACACAACGGTTTAGGGCAGGATCCATGGTGTAACCCTCTCGGCTCCAGTCACAGCTCGTTCCCATTTTGCGCACTTGAGACCGGATGGTTCCTTGACTTTTTTCCACAAAATGAGCGATTTTTTCAACCAATTTTTCTCGCCCCAAACTCCGTGGATTAGGGATGCCTTCTTCCTCCTTCACTTTTTTGATGACCACGCTTTCGGTGGCAATGGCGGCATGGTCGGTTCCGGGCAAATACAAGGTTTCATAGCCCTTCATGCGTCGGTGCCGAATCATGATGTCTTCGAGGGCCAACATCACTGCATGTCCCAGATGCAAGGTTCCTGTGGCATTGGGGGGTGGCATGGAGATGGTGAAGGGAGGCTTGTCTGAATTTGCATCTGCCTTGAAGGCACCAGCTTTTTCCCACAGGTCGTAGATGGCGTCTTCATATGCTTTGGCGTCGTATTGTTTGTCGAGCATCTAAAGTATTATTGATTTAAGAGTTAGTAGCTTTTTTCGAGTTTAAGTTTAGCATATTTATTGCCATTTATTTGCCTTTTATTTAGAGTTATTCGTGAAAAAAGCTTTTATGGATCCAAAAAATTATCAATCATCAGAACAGGCCTACCGCCAAAATGTGTTTGATGTGCTTCATTTGATTGCTTCAAAAAAACAGCAATTGGATTATCAAAAACAATCCCCATATGTACAAGTTTCTGCAGAATTATTCAATCAATGGGATGACTTCTATCAGATTGGGAAAGAGCAAAAATCCTATGAAAAAGCATTTAAAAAAGAGGAATTAAAGGTGTTAAAAGAATTTGATGATGTGTTTGATTCTGTTTCTCAAAAATTACCACAGCACCCTCCTGATATTCACAGTTTCATTCAAACCCCTGAATGGCTTGAGCTTTCTTCGGCAGCAGAAAAAGCTCTGAGACAATTAAAAACGCTCAAAAATCAAAGGTGAACGTAAACTCTAAAAACTATTTGACTTTATAAATACTATTTGATAAAAATTATATGCGACGTTTGTAATTCTGATAGAGGATTAAAAATTCTATTCCCGAACTGCCTGGCTTCAGCTTGTAATGAGGATGTGCTAAAATGAGTTCATCATTAGCCATTAGCCATTCCATTATGCCAAACTACAACTTTAAATGCTTGGACTGTAGCCATCAATTTCAAAAACTCCTTCCCGTGGGTCATCCTGAACAAAAATGTTTGGAATGTGGCCAGTCCGCTCAAAAGCTATTGAAAGCGCCTGGGGTTCAATTCAAAGGGTCAGGATTCTACAGCACCGATTCCAAAAGTGCCTCTGAGGCATCTGTGCCGAGTGCGCCAAAGCCTGAATCTAAAGTGGAAACGAAAGTGGAAAAAAAACCTGAATCCAAATCTAAAGATAAAACTTAATCGCTATCGCTTAATAAAAGCTCATGACATTTGAATTCACGCAGTATAATCGAATCAAAGGAATAATAACTGCTGCTGTTCTTGAATTCATTATTCTCGCCATCCTTTTCTTTGTGGTGGGCGGTTTGTCTGGCTTCCTTGTTTGGATTGAAGATCATCTGGTATATTTTATTGTTATTATTACTGTACTTGGCTCCGCCACTTTGTCACTCGCGCTTTTTTTGATGCGTATTTTTAAAGATGATTTCACTTTAACCATAAGCAATCACATCGAGTTGAGAAAAGCAGGTCAAATCATTGCCAACAAGCCAATGAGTCAGTTGTCCATGTTGGTCACTGACCTTGACAATCAACGTCTGCAAATCAAATATCAAGATGGTTCTCAACTTCCGATTTTAGAACCAATAAAAGAAGTTGGCAAAAATTCCAATACGGTTGAGTTGATCATTCAAGCGATTCAAAAGCAGGTTGATTTTAAATCTGTTTTTGAAAAGCAACTTCCTCAGGCTCAGGGGAACAAAATGGCCCGTTTTTATTCAGTCAACTGATTCAAATAAAGTATTAACCTTGTGGTCATGACATTTGAATTTGATGAATATGATAGGCATAGAGGAGGACTTGTCTATCTTTTTATAAGGCAATTGCTTTATCCGTTGGCCATTTTTATTTCTTTCATCCTATTTATTGATTGGGTGGATCAGTTTTCGTTTTTTTATAAGGTGATTTATGTCATCGTTAGTATTTTTTTGCTTTATTGCCTGATGAAACTGGTGAAGTTTTTATGCATGCATATTTTTAAAAAACACCATTCTTTAATGGTGGGAGAGCGCATTGAGTTGAGGCAGGGTGATCAGGTCATTGGTACAGCTCCAATAAATATGGTCAGCGGATTGATCACTGCGTCTCAAAAATATTGGTTGCTCATACAACTTGAAGATGGGTCTCGTTTTCCTGAAATCAATCCTATAAAAAGGCCTGGCCACGGTCTACACTTCATTGAGTCGATTGCTCAAGAGATTCACAGGCATGTTAAATTCACAAGTATTGTTGAGCGAAATGATAAAACTGACGAGATTAAAAAATACACTGATTTTAAAAAATTAAATGAAAGGGGTTTGCAGGGGGATGTTAAAATTTGGCTTAAAGAAAGTTCAAGTCTAAATTCCACTGATTAGCATTGAATATAAAATGCTTCTAAAAATAAGATATTTCTCATCCCTTATTTGACTACTTCAGACAGCCTTCGGTCAAGAGGGAATGCTGGACAAATTTGCTTTTTTGGCGTAGGCTGAAAACGAATTAAGACAATTAATTATGCCAGTAAAGACACTCACAAAAACAGGTGATCGAGCTAAAAGAAAATCCTGGTCTTTGATTGCTGCGATCGAGAAGGTC
>JAUHXI010000237.1 GCA_030426875.1 bacterium | reverse complement strand
ACCGAGATAAAGGCCGCTGACTTTTCACCGGCGCCTTCAAAAATGGGTTGATTGTAAGCGGCGTTGAGATAAATCAGGCTTTTTGAGAGTTTGCTTATTTGTGAGACCTCAATTTTTTCCTCATTACAAAAGGCGCCTCCTCCAATCATAGCTGAATAAAGCTCGTCAAAAGCAGGTAAATAAATACACCCCATTACGGATTGCCCCTTTTCAACCAAAGCAATGGAAATCCCATAAAGTGGCATGCCGCGTTCGTAATTCACGGTTCCATCAATGGGGTCGATCACCCACAATCGCTGGTCCGTAACAAGTGTGGTGTTGAGGTTTTCCTCCGCTAAAATCTGATCGTCCGGAAACGCATTTTGAATGCTTTCGACAATCAATTTTTCGCAGGCAAAATCAGCTTCGGTCACCACATCATTTTCGGTTTTGAAGTGACTTTTTACCTCGTTTTGCATGGATTTAGCCAATTCACCGGCTTGTTTGATGAGTCTTTTGGTGAAATCGAGTTCTTTTTGATGGTTCATTTGTAAGTGGTTAGCTTTTTCGGAGTTAGAATGGCATTTAATTTATTTTTTAAATCACTTTAATATTTTACACTCTGTTTGTGCTTTTTCCTCATCGCTTCGCTTGTCTATATATTCGTAATGATAACCTAGTTCATTAGATTCCCCGGTTAGTATTATCTTTTTATTTCTAATAAAATTTTGAACTTTTTTCACTTCCTCAATGACGCTTGGATAGAAAATGGCAGCTAATTCAATTTGCTCAGAAGCATCCAATTCAGAAAGGTACTTATCAAAATTATATTTTTTTGGAAGTGTTATGGGTAAGCCATAATTAATACCTAAATTTTGCATAAAATAATACCCATTGCAATATAAACCATAAAGAGCGGCTATGCATTGTGGATAATTTTTTGATTTATTTATTATGATGTTAAAAATATTATTTACTTTCCATGTTTCATATTCTGATCTATCAATATTTTTTTCAATGATTTTGCATGCTTCACGCCTTGCACTTTCTTTGTTAAAGTTGATAGAAATTAAGTTTAAATAATCATTTTCTGAAAAACCATTTTTAACTTCTTTTGTTTTGTAAATGAAAAGTTCAAATTCTTTCGAGCTCATACCTCCCATAAAAAAGCTAAATATGATATCTTTAGTTTTCTGTTTAAATTTATTCACAATGTTTAAGGTTAAAATTATTATTTTGACTCATTATTGCAGGTTTCTTTGAGTCACAATTGAATTAAAAAATACCGATGCACCACTGGCTCCTCCAAATACTCCGGATGAAACGTCGCTGCCATGACATTGCCCTGCTGAATCAAAATCGGCCTCCCATTCAGTTCAGCCAGAACCTTGACCCCCTCTGCCACCTCCGTAAATTCAGGCGCCCGGATGAAGGTGGCCGTGATCGACTCATTGGTCGGCAAAAAAGTCACCTCCACCTCAAATGAATGCAGTTGTGAACCGTAGGCATTGCGGTTGATGTCAGCCTCAATCAATCCCAAATTCATCACCTTTTCAGCCGGTTCTACACGGTTTGACAGCAAGATAGCCCCCGCACAGGTTCCAAGGACCGCCATAGAGCCCGATCCCACTCGCTCCACAATTTCATTGCCAAGTCCCGTTTCCCTCAAAAAGTCACTCATCACCGTACTCTCCCCACCCGGCAGGATCAGGTGG
>JAUHXI010000049.1 GCA_030426875.1 bacterium | reverse complement strand
ACACCTTTTCTGAAATTTTGTCCGAAGCGCGTAAATACCGTTTGGATTTGACCATTGCCCACCAATACATGGGCCAACTTTTACCTGTGGTTCAGAAAACTGTTTTTGGTAATGTGGGTTCCATTGTCAGCTTCCGTGTAGGCTCTGATGATGCAGGAATTTTGGCGAATGAATATGAGCCAACCTTTAAAGAGCGAGACATTATCAACCTGGGTGTTCGAGAATTTTATACAAAGATGTCGGTGAATGGGGAGATTCGAGAGGCATTCTCTGGTCGAACCCTAGATGCTCCAGTGATTGAAAATGATCACACTCGAGAAATCATTAATCATTCTCGGGCTGCCTACTGTACCTCTAAGGCCAATGTAGAAAAGCTGTTAACCAAGTGGGATGAGGCGGGAGATTTTAGTGAGGAGAACATGGCACCAGATGAGGAGCAGCCATTTGAAGAGCCATTAATCTAGTAGAGACGCGGATTAATCGCGCCTTGTCTAATGGTCGATAGTGAGCCTCCTATTTGAATTAAATAGGCGGACCAGTCTGATTTGTTCGTAGGAGATTTCTTCATTGAATTTTTCAAAGATTGGTCTCATCCTCCCGTCTTCTGATTCCATTAATTCACGACTTACTGAGTCATAAATATCTTGAGAAGGTCTGAGATATTCTAGGTCTAAATCAGAATGATCTGGGATTAACTTTTCAATGTGCCGAATGACGGTTCCAATCTTGACCCCGTGACAATTTGCAATTTCGGAAAGAGGAGACTTGGACTTTAGCATTCGTAGAGTGATTTGATATTTTTCTCCTTTTTTTCTTGTACCAGAGGTATTGGAACTGGATGGTTTTTTGATTTTTTTTGGAATGGGCTTGCTTTCAAGGTTATTCTGAAGGCAGTGCTTCTTAATGATTTCCATAAATACCTCTCCAAATTTTTCAAATTTCATGTCTCCTACCCCATTGATTTCTAAGAGATTTTCACGAGTCATGGGATAATAATAGGCCATTTCTTGTAAGGATCGGTCTCCAAAAATCACGTAGGGGGGTACGTTATTCTCAGTGGCTAATTGCTTTCTAAGGACCCTTAGATCCTCGAATAAGATCGAATCGAATTCGACTGCAGCTTTGGCTAACTGCTTCTTCTTTTTTTCAAATGTTTGGCTCAACTTAGACTCAATGTTCAAATTCAGACAAATGTCACACGATTCACAATTCTCTTTTTCATAAGTTTCCCCAAAATAAGCAAGAATGTACTGCCTGCGGCATGATTGTCGTTGAGCAAAATTCATGACTTCATTGATTTTTTGTTCAGTGGAGCTTTTAAGAATTGGATCTTGAATCATGTCAGCAAAATATTTATGGCTCCACCAGTCTTGTTTTCCAAAGAGCATGACACAATCGCTAGATAACCCGTCACGACCAGCACGACCGACTTCTTGATAGTAACCTTCCATGGATTTTGGAAAAGTGTGATGAATGATGAGTCGCACGTTTGACTTATCAATCCCCATGCCAAAAGCGATAGTGGCAGTGATGATTTGAATGTCGTCATTGATGAACCGCTCTTGTGTCAACTTTCTCTCCTCCGCATTCAAACCTGCATGATAAGGGAGTGCATTGTAGCCATTAGCCTTTAATTTTTCTGCCAGACGCTCTGTGTCTTTTCGGGAGAAGCAGTAAATGATGCATGACTCATTCTCATTTTTATCTAAATAATAAGTGATTTTTTCAAAAGTATTTTTCTTTCGAAGGATGATGAAATTTAGGTTACTTCGATCAAAACTAGCTTTATAATTTTTTGAGTTCTTGAGCTGAAGCTCAGTCAGAATATCGTAGGCGACTCTATCAGTAGCAGTGGCGGTAAGAGCGATGATGGGCGTGTTTGGAATAAGATTGCGCAGATGCTTTAGGTTCCGATATTCAGGCCTAAAATCATGACCCCAAGCTGAGATACAATGCGCTTCATCAATGGCAATCAAGCTGACATTAAGTTGCTGGAGAAAAGATTTAAAAAAATCATTTGCCAAACGCTCAGGGGCAATGTAAAGGATCTTCAACTCACCAGAAAGAGCCTGGCTTTCTATGGCTCCAATCTCATTGTGACTGAGTGATGAGTTGATGAAAGCAGCAGAAATTCCATTCACCCTCAAGCCATCTACCTGATCCTTCATCAGGGCAATGAGAGGTGAGACCACTAAAGTAACCCCTTCAAAATATAGGGCGGGAAGTTGGTAGCAGAGAGACTTCCCTCCTCCAGTTGGCATGAGGACGAAGGTGTCCCTACCAGCAATGACACTGTTTATGATTTGCTCTTGCAGCGGGCGAAATTCATCGTAACCAAAGTATTTTTTGAGTAACTCCTTCATTTAAATTCAACTTATTTTCTAAAGTTCAGGTGAGATGCTATTTTAAATAATTAATGGAAAAGTATCAATGGCATAGTTTAAAAAATAGGTTAAATATTTCTTTAATAAAGCTAAACAACTTTATCGTAAAATTTGAATGAAACCAAATTATTCAAAACACAATTTACATCTTTCGAATCACACCAATCACCTTCCCAAAAATTCTCAATTCTCTTTCGGGGATAATGGTACTGTAATGTGGATTGCCAGGTTGTAGAACAATTTTGCCTGCCTTGGTTTTGTCGAAGTATTTAACGGTATAGTCACCATCCACGATGGCCACCACAATATTACCAACATTTACGCGAGCTTCAGTTTCTACGATCACCTTGTCGCCTTCATGAATTCCTGCATCAATCATACTATCCCCTCGCACATTGATGAGGCAGGTTTTTTCGGGTCGACTCACCAAAAAATCGTTCAAATCCACATGATCTAAAAGGGTTTCTTCTTCAGCCGTGGGCATTCCTGCTTGAACACTATTGAATAGAGGTAAGCCGAGAAAATGTGGGCCAGGACGAAGCCGACCCTTGTCCATTTTTTCAACAAAATGTTCATCCACCATTTTATTGATGAGTTTGAAAGCAGCATTTTTAGACTTGAAGCCAAAAAGCAAACAAATTTCATCATAGGTGGGCATGATTTTATTTTGTTTGTAGAAGGCGCGGATACGGTTTACTTTTTCTTTGAGAGTGTCGATCATATATAAATATTAAATTTTAAATGCTGAATATTAAATATTAATTTTCTAGCTTATTTTTAGCAGTTTTTATGCTGGCTGTAAAAATTGCAACCAACTCGCTGCACTCACTTATAACATTATTAATGCCAACCTGCTTTGGAATGAGTGGTTTTCTTTTAATTATTTGCAAGCAAATACTGGTCTCTCTCAACTCTTTCAGAATTATTCTCATCTTATGAATAAAATCTTTCCTTGATTCGGCAGAAAGTGCCTCGCCATAATTCAATGTAGGAGATGTTCCACTCCTGGAAATTTGACTGGCTAAAGCTTTACCTGCAAATGTTCTGTGAATGGATTCTGAAATTTCTATCACTAAAATTGAAAATTTAATTAGCCTTTCTGATAAATCATATTTTACATCCACCTTAATTCAAGTTTAACATTTAATATTTTAAATGAATCAATCAATCATTGAGATGCGCAACCATAAAGAAGAATCCGAACATTCCAAATAAAACAATGCTGGCAAAAATTATTGTAGAGATCATAGTGGTATTGATTATTTATTTATTTATTATTTTTATCGATTGCTAACTAAGGGCTTGTGAATGGCTTTTCGATAACGCATGTAGGCACGTAAAATATATTCAGTTAGGAGCTTGGAACGTCTGACTATTTTTAGGAGTCGCTTGGTGAGCTGTGCCATAAAAGAGGTGGCAAAATCGAGCCCAATGAGGAGTCCAATGGTGATGGCCATGAGTGCAATGGCGAGTAAAAAATTTGTGAGCATGTTTTTTTGTTTAAATCTAAGTACACTTCCATGATATGAACATTTGTTCACTTTTGCAAGATAAAAGTATACTTTTGTTCACTAAATATTCTTATTTGGCTTATAATAAACAAATAAAAAAGTTGATTAGAATAAAAAATTATTTCATAATCAATACAAAGCCCATCACAAGCAAAAGGAGTAGCATGATCCTTTTTAATAAATCCTTATTGATTTTTTTATAGAAAAGTTGACCTAAAATTAAGGCTAAAACAAAGCTTGGGAGGACCCACAGAGATTGTTGAAAAATATTTTTTGTCAGAAGCCCATTTTGTAGTAAAAGGGGGACGCGTAAAACGTTTCCCACTCCCAATAAGGCAATGATAGTTCCTCGGATAACTGTGGCTAAATGCAGGCGGCTATTGAGAAAAATCAACAAGACAATGCTCCCATTATTAATCAATCCAGATGAGGCACCACTTAAAAACCCAAAAAGAATTTCGAGTTTTTTTATGGATTTAAATTTTGTCTTTTTGAAGTATTGAAAGGCAACATAAAAGACGGTGAAAAGGCCTAAAAACCTTTCCAGATAGGAAGTTTCGACGATTTTGAGCAATTGAACTCCGATGAACAAGCCAATGGCACCGCTAAAGGCCATTTTCCAAAATAATTTTTTATCTACATGAGACCAATTTTTGGGCACAATGATGGCACTGAAAAGCAGTAGATAAACTGAAATAAATCCTGTGGCTTCTTGGAAGTCCAAAAAAATAAGCAGGAAAGGGAAGGCAACTAAAGAAACGCCAAACCCGACGGTCGTTTGAACAAAAAAAGCTAAAAAAATGGCGATATTGGCAAGAATGATGTGGCTCAGTTCCATTTTTAAGGGTTTAGTATGGACAGTCTAACATAATAAAATTAGAATGGTTTTGTAGATTTTAACCTTAAAAATATGGATGTTGCTCAAAAAATTGCTCAACTTTTATTAGACAAAGAAGCAGTTAGGATTTCAACTGACCCCCCTTTTACCTGGACCAGTGGAATTGTTGGGCCTATTTATTGCGACAATCGCCTTCTGATTTCTTATCCAGATGCTCGAAAGGCCATTGTTGAAGGTTTTAAGTCTCTCATCGCCGAGAAAGATTTAGAGTTTGATGTGCTGGGAGGCACCGCTACGGCTGCCATTCCTTGGGCTGCATTTTTAGCTCAGGAACTAGATATGCCGATGGTTTATATTCGACCAAAGCCAAAAGGCCATGGAGCGGGCAAGCAGGTGGAAGGAAGGATGGAAAAGGGGGCCCGTGTACTCATTGTAGAAGATTTATTCTCAACAGGAGGGAGCTCTATTCGCTCAGCTCAAGCGTGTGAACGGGAATATGAGGCAAAGGTTGTGGCGGCCGTGAGCATTTTTACCTATCAAATGAAAAAAGCTGAAAATGGCTTTAAGGAAGCGAATTTAAACCATTATTCACTTTCAAATTTTTCAACCCTGGTGGAACAATTGGATCTTTTGGATGAAGAAAAAGCTTTGATCAAGACCTTTTCGGATGATCCCTCAGGATGGTGGGAGAAATTTAAGGGGTAGATGAGGATTCTAGAAGGCGATATTCGCGAATATCGCCTTCTAAAATTATATCCCTCCCCTTTGGGGAGGATAGGATGGGCCCGTCAAAAAGTTAAAGGCTCTTCTAATAAACCGCCTCCAAATAACACCCCTCACAATATACCACTTCCGCTACATTTGGCGAATGAGTTGTTTGAATCTCACCGCCACACTTGAAACAAGATCGCTTTAAAAGGTTAATGGAGTTTCGCTGAACCATTCGATTCCTGTGCCGAACATTCGGACTCTTTCGGGGTATGGGTAATTTCATTTTACGGTACATTTCTAACTCCAAAGCAGTGATCTTAAAAAGCTCACCTGATGCTTCACATTCAATCGCCCAATTGAGGATGTTATCTGGAATTTGATCAATGGATTCAGGGATTTGACTGGCGGCAATGACTTTTTCGGAGCGAGGTTTTGGAGCTTGATGATCAGACCATTTAAAGCCTCTCGCCAGGGCCTCTTCTCTTTTTAGAGGGAATAACTCTTGAGCCTTACTTTCATTATAGCCAAACATCGACATCGAGGTCGGAAAATACTGCCCCCACTCCCCCGTTTTTTGCATGTGTTGAATAATTTTTGGAATCATTTTTTCATACGCCTCTTTAGTATATTGTTTATTGAGGATGCAATATTGACCTCGCTTTAAACCCACCGTTCCAAAGCAGTCTGAGGTTCCATTGACGGCATAAAGGGAATAATAAACAGAGCTGATGCCATTGATGAAGTTGATCACAAAGGCATTTTTATGACAATTGACCCCACCCCCCATCATTTCGTAAGCATTGGACTGCAAAGCGACAGCATAACAATCCATGGCATTTTTTAGATCCCACGGCGCATAAAAAACATGCTTACAGTCTTCACTCTTGCGCACATCAAAACAATTCTCTAGATTTTTAGAGTGGTAAAGATGATCACCGGTCACATTTTCACAATTCACAATTGTAGTCGCGCGTTCGGGTAACTCTTTTCGTCGCTCACGGAGTTTATCCAAAGTTTCTTGGATGGAGGAAGGCGTGAAGGTAAAGGCTGTCATTTTGGCTTCCCATTCTTCTTTTTTTAAGGGTTGATTGAAAAAATAGTACGCCTTATTCCTCAAATTCTCGCACCCAAAGCAATTTTTACAATTGGAGAGATTGTAAGAAAAATAAACATCCGAGCAGTGGCTCAACTGCTGAGAAAAATAGCAGTTGTAAAGATTTTCGCCATCCAAACACTCGTAAACCAATTCACTTTGCTTGATGAATGACGCGTCCATCACGTCTGTACAATGATCTGAGCCATACCCATAAAAAAGCCGCTCCGAAACGTCTGAATTGAAACTCATATAACAATCCTTGAGCTCGTAGGCACTGTTGTTATATTGAGAATTTTGCTCATTGATGAGCCATACTGACATGAGAGGGGCCTCCATTAAGAGCTCATTGAACTGCTCAAAAAAAGGTCGAGAAAAATCAAAGTCCCGGCCATAATCCAAGGCATCCCATTGATCAGACCACCATATGTCTTGATGATAAACTGTGTAAGGCTTGTCAGGCGAGTAAATAGAAACGATATCTTTGCCTGAAAAATCACACGTGCGCTTATAAAGACGTCGTTCATTTCTAAAGCTCAATCGCTGCTGGAGTTTACATTGCCAACATTTTTTTGGCTCATCAAAAGTGTATATTTTTCCGTTGTAGCATGGGCTGACTTTTTCAAGAAAAACTCGATCTTTATCGGTCACTTGAAATGATGATTGACAGTTTTGGCAGCTCTTCATGGTTGGAGTATAACAAATTCCAATAGGCCCCCTCTAGCCCCCCCAAAGGCGACATTCGCGAATGTCGCCTTCTAAAATTATATCCCTCCCCTTTCGGGAAGATAGGAGGGGCCTGACAGGAGGCATGTGGAGCCTCTAATAAACCTCCCCCAAATAACACGCCTCGCAATACACTCTCTCTGATGCTTCTGGTGGAAAGGAGGTCTGGACAGAGGTCTGACACTTAGCACACTCGCGCTGCCACAACATCCGAGGGTTCCGCCTCAAAAAACGATCCTCATGTCTCACTTTAAAACAGTGACCAGGCAAAGGAAGCTCATTTTCTTTATAAAATTTAAACTCTTGAGGAATGATCCGATAAGGCCGACCGGTTTTTTCGCAGGTCAGGATTTCGTCACAAATTGAAATGTCCGCCTCTAAAATGGAATCGGGAAGCTTAACTTTTGTGGGGGGAGATTGAATGGGGATTTCATCATTCCATTTCGCTCCCAAGGCCTCCACCCTTTCTTTTAGAAGTGGAAAATAGTCGCCTGCAATCGTTTGATTGTAGGCCAGCGGAGAAATTCCCATTGGAAAAAACTCACCCCACTCGCCTGTTTTTTGCATGTATTCGATGATTTTAGCCGCCAATTTTTCGTATTCTTCTTTAGAATACTGCCTATTAAAGATACAATATTTTGCCCGCTTCAAACTCACACAACCAAATAAGTTGCTAGATTGCATGCAGTTTAAATTGTACAAAAGCTCATCCGAATTTTGTGTGGTCACATTAAAAAGCACCCGCCGACTATTGTCTCCTACCTCCAAACATTCGTAACACTCCTCGGTATTCGGATAGCCCCACGAGTAAATATCCATACAATTTTTGCCATTGTGAAACCACGAACAGTATTTGCAATCCTCCAAATTTGAGACATCAAAACATTCAAACGTGTTGCGAGAGTTGTAGACCACATTCCCCGACACCCTTTCATTCATTTCGCCAATCATATATTTGTAAGGATACTTCAAACGATGCTGCTCAAAAAACGCTCGTGCCGCCTCCACCTGACTGCGGCGATCAAGCCCTAACGATTCTATTTTTTTCTCATAGGCCTCCTTAGAAAGCTGCTCATTCATAAACACATACTCTCGATTCACCAGATTAACAGACCCAAAACAATGACGGACGTTTTTGCAATTATAAAGAAAGGCTGAATCGCTACAATTTGTACAACTAGTGGAATATTTGAGATTGTAACAATTCGAACAATCCACACATTCATAACATTTTTCAGAATTTTTGACGAAACTACAGTCCATCAAATTTTTAGAATGATTCAAAAAATTCCCATAATAACAATCCTCATTCCGATTGGCCCCAGCCACCAAATAACAATTTTTATTCCACCCCGCATTGTTCACATAATCACTGTTTTCATTGTTGATCACGGTGATTGAGAGGAGTGGGGTGTCTTTGATGAGTGCATCAAACTGTTCAAAAAAGGGCCGAGAGAAATCAAAATCCCGGCCTGAT
>JAUHXI010000048.1 GCA_030426875.1 bacterium | reverse complement strand
GCGACAGCCAAGCCTTTTGCTAGATTCAAATCATCATTGATGGCGTCTCTGAATTTCTGTTGCCACCCTTCATTAGGAGCGGTCAGGGGTGAGCGGTCAGGGGTGAGTGATTTTTTTAGTGTGTCGACCCGCTCTTTCATCCGACGAAGACCAGCTCTGGAACCTTTCAACCCTTCCCAATCAAAGGCCAGCTCCTTTCGATAATGCGTCTGCAAACAAAAATAACGATAATCTAACGGATCATACCCCTCTTCCATCAATTTCTTCAAAGTCAAAAAATTATCCGCAGACTTGGCCATTTTCGCCTTATTTTTCAACACCAAAAAATTACCATGCATCCACACCCTCACCCACGGTCGCTTCCCCGTCGCCCCCTCTGCTTGAGCCATCTCGTTCGTGTGATGCACCGGAATGTGATCAATCCCCCCACAATGGATGTCAAATTGATCCCCTAAATACTGCACACTCATCGCTGAACATTCAATGTGCCATCCCGGAAACCCCCTTCCCCACGGACTGTCCCACTGCATGTCCTGATCGCCATGTTTGGATTGAACGAACCACAGCACAAAATCACGGGGATTTTTCTTATTTGGATCCACTTCAATTCTCGCTCCCGCTTGTAATTCCTGTTTCTCCAACTGGGCCAATTTCCCATAATCCTCCAGCGTCGAGGTGTCAAAATAAACATTGCCATTCTGTCCAACATAGGTGTGTCCATTATCTTCCAAAGCCTTCACCTGAGCAATCATTCCCTCGATATGATCTGTCGCTTTCGGTTTTTTTGTCGGTTGCAAAAGATTCAGCCGATCCATGTCTTCTAAAAACGCTTGGGTATAATAATCAGCCACCTCCCACACTGTCTTCTTCTCCCGCGCGGCCCCCTTCTTCATCTTGTCATCTCCCGCATCATCATCAGACGTCAAATGACCCACATCTGTAATATTCATCACATGATTCACCTGATACCCATTCCACTCCAACACCCGCCGCAAGCAATCCTCAAACACATAAGTCCTCAAATTCCCAATGTGCGCATAATGATAAACCGTCGGCCCACAACAATACAAACTGACCAACTTATCATCAAGGGGTTCAAACAATTCTTTTTGCCGAGTCAGGGTATTATATAGGTTCACGAGTAGTGATTAACGAGTAGTAATTAAGTCTATTTTATAGAATATAAAAACGACAGTCTATTGTTCTGCAATTCAATAAAAGTTAATCGCTACTCGCTACTCGTTAATTGCTAACAAATACCCTTGCATCGAAAACAAAAATATGTTAGAATGGAAAGATAAATAAAAAAATAAACCAAAAAATGATGAAAAAGATCTCATTGTTAGCACTATCACTACTCACGGTAGCCTCTGGTGCACTTCATTCAAATCAAGTCCACGCTCAAGCAGGCCCTGGCGGTGGTGGCAGTAGTAACAGTCAAACCTGTGCCGCATCACCAGTTCAATTGGATTTAACGGGTGATTTAGCCGTGCAAAATATCAATGGAACCCAAGCCGTTGTTGTAGATTGGGGATTCAATGAGCAGGGTGTTGACCTTAACCTTGATCAAAAAGTAAGCACATTCACCGATTATTTAGAAACCGACCCAACCCTTGGTGACAGCGATGTGAAGTTAAAAATGGCTTTTGCAGATCACATTTATGATGCCATTCAAACCACTGACAATCGCCTCGTTCAGGATACTTTTTATGAGTCTCTTGCAGAGGGCTTCCAAGATCAAAACTTTCTTGACGACCAAAACCTGGGGAATGTGTACGAAGGCTACTACCTATACATGCTAGAAGAAGAATTACGCACCAATAAAGAACTCAAAGAAGTGTTCATGACCGGTTTTAGTAACGGTTTAACAGAAGGCGACGAGACCATCAATGCTGAAAAGCTACTAGGTGCAATCGGAGTGAGCCTCGAAAAAGTACAAGGAAACAGCAATGCTAAAGAAGCCGCCTCATGCATCTCTAGAGTGGTTGGTAGTGCAGGTGTGACGGATTTTGCACCCGGGTCTGACAACAGTGTTTATGGGGATATGGATGATCGCATGCAAGCTGCCTTAGATTCTGTGAAAGAAGATGGGATTGCAGAAGCTGTCATTCAATCGCTTAAAAATGACCAAGTTCTAATAGCACAAAGTCAAGAATCACTCGAAATCGGCGTCAACACCCTCATGAACACGTGGGCAAGCAACGGCAATGTTCAAAACCTAATTGACCTTTATAAAACAGACGCAAACGTTCAAAATTTAACCCAAACTTTTTTTGAAACCGACATGGGGCAAGAGTTGAGCCAGTGTGTACGAGAAGCCTATCGTGGAGATATTTTAGATAAAGGCGTGTATAACGAACAAGTAGCAGATGCAGTAATTGAGGCATTTTTGAATGAAAATTTGGACACATCACCCTTAAATGATAGTGATGTGTATGATCAAGCACGTTTAACCGTGATGAGTTTTATTAATTCATACCTCTATTTGGAAGACACTGTGGGTCAAGTCACCAACGCCGACACACCTTTCAATGATTTTTACCGCAGCGAATTGTCTTCCGAATTTAAATATGTGGATGACATGACAATTTCAATTTATCGTGATGGAGATCTCATTCAAACGCTCGATAATCAAAATTTGACACACTACATTGACACCGATTTTCCAGTCAATAATTCAGATGAAGTCAAAACGCATGAATACCAAATCGTAACCAAAACCACCTGTGATGAAGTGACGGGTGATGTCGGTGAAGCCTCTATCAACCCTGTGGTTGAAGCGGGAACAGCTGTGCAAGCCTCCGCCAATGTTGATTTGCGCTTGAGAGAAAGCAATTCACAATTCTTTATGGACTGTTTGCATATTTTGCTCAATCTTTTGATTGATGAAGACGCTGAAATTGAAACCGTTCTAAAAGAACACACTGATTCCATCGAAGATAAGGTGTTGTGTGACACATCTCGAGACGCGTTTCTTGCCAAAAAAACAAGTGCAAGCCTATTCACATACGCACTCGATTGTTTTGGAGACAATCAAATCAACTACGCGTTGAGCGAAGACATGAAAGAAATCGCAGCCCCACTAATACAAATGCTTGAAATCAATGAGTTCGCTAACATGGACCAGATCACCAGCCAATTTTTAGAGGAAGTGATCGTTTCTGCCCAAGATCAATACGTCATGGGAACAGAGGTGGTCAGTGCTATTGAAGCACTTAAGCCCAATGCTGTGAACCTATTAGCCGTCAGTGATATTGACAGTTTTACCGATGAGCAAAAAGATTTGATTGTTTGTGGAGGAGACCCCGATTGCGCTCAAGACATTCAAGACTTAATCACCAACCATTTGAGTAATGCCAGCCATACAGCTGCCATTGAAATCACGGTGTATGACCAAAATAAAAAGCTTGTCGCCAGTGCCCAAACCGTCACAGATATCTTTGGACGCGCCGAGGCAATAGACATTGGGGAGCTTAAAGCCGGAGAAAATTATGAATTAAGAGTCAGCTTACTCGGAGAGCCATACGCATTGTCTAAAGTGAGTCAAATCACGCTGAACAACGCTGAGCCAAACGATGGTCAATATGTTGCCAGTATTGATTTGGAAAGCAAAACCCCATTCGTCTTCGGGAATTTCAACAACGTAGACAACGAAATCACCATTGAGGATTTAGAAATATGGCTAGATTTGATTGAAAATGAACCCGAAAAATGGAGTGCTGTAAACATTGATGGTTCTATAAATAGCGGACCGGATGCACTAGATTTAGCCCTGCTTCAATCCAATTGGGGTGAACAAGCCCCCATTCAGGCAGTGGTTAGTGATGGGATTCAATTGACCGAACTCCTCGATGTCTTTGGACAAGGGGAAAGTGCTACTAATATTGATTCTGACAACGATGGTCTAAGCGACATGCAAGAATACACCAGCAAAAATAGTAGTACTGTTGATGTGCCCATGTGGCTACTAAATGTTATGAATAACTAAAGGTTAATTCTAAGTTCAAAAAAAGACCTCGAAAGAGGTCTTTTTTGTTTTAAACAAACTATAGTTATTCCCATTCCCCCGAAGGCGAGATTATATAATCTCGCCTTCACAGAATGAGACACATTCGTAAGCTGGAGCACTGCAGCTAAAGGGGTCCCCACAAAATGCGAGGTGAGGGCGAACGAAGTGAGAAGAGGAGGGTATTTTGTGGGGAAGGGATCCAAATTCATGCGTAGGCTGAAGAAGATGGCTCGATAGAGACACATTCGTAAGCTGGAGCATGAATTTGGGAGGTGGTGGAGATGCCCGGAGTCGAACCGGGGTCCAAAGATGAAGTCTAAAACGTCTACAGTCATAGCTTTTCCGGTAATTGTCGACTGAGTCATCAAGAAAAGCAAAAGCAACTCAGCTTATTTAGGTTGGATTTTAATTCTCAATACCTCTAAATGCGTCATTGAGACTTAACCTGCTAAATTACGCCTCACCAACTCAGCAGGTGTCGGAGGGTGAGACGAGGCCGTGATTAGACAGCCGTATGGTTATACAAGAGCTCCAGCAAAAGAAGGAGTAGGAACAAAAGCTCCAGCTACTTTCTTAGAAAGAGATGCATAACCTTGTCTTAAGTTTTTAGCACTTAAAAATGCGCTGGACGAATTAGCAGGCAGACAGCGCGATGCCTGGAATGCAATTTTTCGACTTGAACCATCAATGTCAAAGCCAAATGCATCCCCACGTCGTCACTTCACTACAGTTTCCGCTTCAATCGCAAATTGAAATTGAAGCTCCAACTTCCGTGAGCGCCTCCTTCCCCCCACAAAATACCCCTCCTCCTCGCTCCGCTCGACCCCTACCTAGAATTTTGTGGGGACCCCGTTTTTCGAAAATGGTGAAACTATAATAAAGTCACAAATTTTTGCCCAATTGTTAAAGAGCACTATCAATAATAGCTGAATTTAGGGGCTTTGTCTAGGGTAATGCCATAAAATTCTAAATAAACGATTTCAATTTTCTAACCCAGAATGTTATTTTTTGGGTTAGAAAGTTAGAAATGGGCGGCCGCAGCACAAAGCTCCTCCAGACGAGGGAAGTCCTTTTTTATGACTAACTTTCCTGTATCTCTAAAAACCACTTTTAAGTCATTAGGTGTATTTAAAAAAAGCTCATCAGGCAAATAATCAACCACCATTATTCCTATAGGACTTAGTTGTTCATGTAGGTAGTCAAATAAGCGATCATTACCAAAATAACCACTGTAAAAGAGGGGCCCGCATTTTTCATAAATAAAATCATACGGTCCTTTTGGTTGGGATAATTCATCATTCAAAACATTACTTACAATTTGTCTGTTGATAAATGGAGAGTCTTCACTTAATTCATCAAAAACTCTCAATTTGATGAGTCGATCCATTGTAATAGATTCACTTTCGGGCGATTCGGCTTTTGGACAATCAAATTCATCCGGATATCTTCTCTTCAGTTCAGCAAAAATCGTCGCATGTTGATCATTAGGTGGGTCAGCAAAAAATTCCTCCTTAAAAATCAAATAAGGATTAATAGGAGAGCTGCCCCAAGCTGTGTGTATTTCAGCCTCAGGTCTTAAATAGTGCATGTGGGCAGCTGCCACCCCTGTTCCTGGACCAAGTTCCAAAATACGCTCAACCCCATTGTGCATGCTCAAAGCTAGCCGAGCCAACGGACTTAAGAAGCGAGAATTACAAATCGTCATTCCACGAAATTCATGATTAAAATGATCAGCGATTTGAGCACGCTGTCTTTCAATCAACCCCCTCCTTTGAGCTTCATAAATTCCTTGGCTGTATAATCTTGGCTCTCTGTCCATAATTTACATTACTTAATCAGTCCAGCGTAGAGTTTAATTATGAACGTATTATTAAAAAATATCAAGATACCTCCTCCGCCTTCATCTCCACCTGCCCAAAAATCCACTCCTCCAACCCACATTTCTTCTCCTGAGCCCTGCGATAAAGCGCTTCCTTTGCCTCATCACCTCCTCCATTCCGCTCCCGGGCGTCCCTAAATCGCTCCGCCAAATCCACCACCTGATCGTGCTTGACCCGCTTGTCCGCATAATACACCAGCGCCGCCTCCAAATACTCATGATAAGCCTCCGGTTCTTTCAAAATCCTCAAAGAATTGTGCAAACGGATCACTTCCGCCGTTTTTTTAAACCCATCCTTTAGCAAGTCCGCATGGGCAATGTCTGCATGATGTTGCCCCTCAAACGCTGCTCGCTGATGTACCCAGGCCTCCCATTTTTCATCGGTCACTTCTTCCTGAAAAACAGACCGATCCAACTTATTAAAGTCACAAACCCGTGCCATGTCGTGGAGTTGTCCAGCTGTTTTGATCAAATTCAGATCCACCAGAATGCCCTTTTTCACAAATGCTTCCCCAATTGTAGCCGCCACCTCTCCCACTTTTTGACAATGCTTGCGAACATGAATAGGTGTCTGCCACTTGTCCCAATAGTGTTCCACGAAATTCTTCCCCACAATTTCCGAATCCACAAACTCAATCCGAACCTCATGCCCGGCTTCTCCCGCTTCACATTCCACCCGAATATAATCCTTTGGCAGATGCTCCCCCAATCGATCCGCCCACTCGATCACATTCAAGGCTTCTGGATCATTTAGAGTGTCCTCCAAACCGATCGTGTGGAAGTTGTCAGCTGATTCTAAGCGGTACAAATCGTAGTGAAACAAAGCGGTTAGCGGTAACCGCTTACCGCTCGGAATAGCATATTCATTCACATAGGCAAAGGTGGGGCTTTTGACGATGCCATCAATGCCCAATCCCTTTGCGATTCCTTTGGTAAAATGAGTTTTACCCGAACCCAAATCCCCAAAAAGTAGAACAGGCAATCGAGACTCCATGCGACTGGCAAGTTGTTGGCCGAGTTGCATGGTTTCTTGGGGGCTTTTAGTTTTGAAAATCATCACAAGTGCATTTATTTGACAAAAATAAAATTAGTGTTAGTATTTCTACAATACGCATATACAATAACTTTAAAATACATACCGATGAATAAAAAGCCAAAATCTGATTCAGAAAAAGTAGAGAGTAGAGCGGAAATTCCAGGAGAAAATCGCCGTACAATTAATGGCATACTGAGAAGCCTAGCAGTGGCGGCCGTGGCTTATACAGGTTATACCGGGGTGACCTATGGCATTGAAGAAAATCGTTTAATGCAAATGGATCCCGATGGCCAAGTTAATTCTGCTGCCAGAGGAGTTGATGGGTGGGGTGAGCTTTCAGCGTTCGAAAGATTTACTTTGCTCGGGCCTTATTTGGCTGCTTTGCAGTACGACACTCGAACCAGTGCCCAAGCAACTCTCAGTCAAAAAATAACTGAATAAATCAACCCATAAAACCTCATTTAGAACTTTAAAATGCTCTATCATGGGCATTTTTTAAAATCAACTAAACCCGCACCGACACCTGACTCAACACAATCGCCACCAACCAGAACCCCACATAGCTCGTCAGCAATAAGTGATCAAACGAAGCAATGGTCAACAATCCTAAAAACGGAACCACACTATTTTTGGACTCCAGACTATAATCTGTCTGGGCTTTAAAATAATGACGAATCATCAAAACAATCATTCCCACAAGCAATAAAAACCCCTGAATTCCCAGCTCCGCCAGCGTCAAAAAATACCCATTGTGCACCACCTGAAACTCCCACGGGGCTAATTTTGTCGATGAAAACCGCTCCATCTCCAAGGTAAAATCACCCACTCCCACCCCCCACGGAGCCTCCTGCACCATCTCCAAAGCAATGGCATTTTGTTCATACCGCTCAGCAATCGAATGGTCAGACGACAGCATCGTCCCACTCCTAAACAGAAGAAAAATATTACAAGCAATCACTAGCCCAAACACCCCAAAAGCCAGGATTTTTTTCGAGGAAACCTCCTTTAAAAAATGCATGACCAGCATCAAAATCAAAAGCAAAATGGTCGTCAATAAAGCCGCCCTGGAGCCCGAAAGGAAAATTCCCCCCACTAAAATCACCATCCAAAACGGAAGGCCCACCTTCTTAAAATAAGGAAAGCCAAGGAACAGCAGCGTCATCAAATAGGCCCCCAAAATATTGGGATGCAAAAAGGTGCCGTAGCCCCGAATGACCTTCATGCCCTCACCCACCTCATCCTTCGCCACATTCAATGTGGTTGCCGAAAGGTGCGGCTCCCCCAAAAAATGTAACCCCACCGAATGGTTCAAACGCGTCTGAAAAAAAGCTAAAATCACCTGAAAAAACGCCCCAAACAACAACCAGCGGATCGTTTTTTCATGTGGAATCACCTCCTCGCGTATCAACAAAGCAATCATCCCCGCTTCCATTAACCGAAGTAAAAAGAGGAGATAAAGCACCACATCTCCTTTCAAAAACGTGACCACCCCCGCGTTCAGCACAAATAGAATAAAAAAAAGCGTCAAAATGCCCCACTTTCCCCACTTCAAAGGCTCCCTTTTCCGCCGAACTTGATCAATCGACCACAATAAAAACGTCAAGAATAACAAAAATTCCGGCAAATAAAGCACCCCCGTTACCCACGGATTAAAATTCCCAAACCGATAAGCAGACGACTCATAAATCACCCCGCCCAATGAAAAGGGAAAGGTAAAAAGGAAGAGCTTCCAAAGATGTTGGGTCAATGTTTTCATTTTAAAAGCACCAAATTCCAAATCACAAATACCAAACTAAATACAAAATTCTAAACACTAAACCAAACACGGAATTCAAG
>JAUHXI010000047.1 GCA_030426875.1 bacterium | reverse complement strand
AGACTGACACTTGTAATCTCCAAAAAATAATGTATAATACCCAAGAATAACTCAAAAAAATGGAAAAACAAGCAAAGGAAACGCATTCTAATGAATTAAAATTTAGTGACTTAGGTCTAGATGCTCCCATACTAAAAGTACTCGAAAAGCTCAACTTTCACACCCCCACCCCCATTCAAGCCCAAGCCATTCCTGATGGATTGCGTGGAGAAGACATCATTGGGGTTGCTCAAACGGGAACCGGTAAAACATTCGCCTTCAGTCTCCCCATCATTCAGCGCCTCATCAATCATGGTGGACGCGGGCTTATTTTACTGCCCACTCGAGAATTGGCCATCCAAGTTGAAGAAGCCTTACATAAAATCGCTGGCACCTTTGGCATAAGAACCGCCATCATCATTGGAGGGGCTCCGATGGGCAAGCAAAAACAAATGCTTCGCAAAAATCCACACGTGGTCATTGGAACCCCTGGGCGTATCATCAACCATATAGAAGACCGCACCATCAAATTGGATGATGTTTCAGTCTTGGTTTTGGATGAAGCCGATCGCATGCTGGACATGGGATTTACCCCCCAAATCAGACGCATATTAAAAGTTGTGCCCAAAGACCGTCAGACCATGCTTTTTTCGGCCACGATGCCAGATGGAATTGTTAAAATTGCCACTGAATACATGAAGCGGCCCACCCATGTGGAGGTCGCTCGTCAAGGCACGACTGCTGAAAAAGTGATTCAAGAAATTTTTATTGTGGCCCGGAACCAAAAAGGCCAATTGCTAGAAAGCTTGCTCAAGCAATACAAAGGTTCAGTCGTTGTGTTCAGCCGAACCAAACACGGGGCCAAAAAAATCTGTCAAAACATCAACAAAATGGGATATCGAGCCGCAGAAATCCACTCCAATCGCTCCCTCAACCAACGGCAACATGCTCTAGACGGGTTCCAAAAAGGTAAATTCAGGATACTGGTGGCCACCGACATTGCCGCCCGTGGCATTGATGTGAAAGACATCACCCTAGTCATCAATTTTGATGTTCCCGAGCACGCTGAAGATTACGTTCATCGGATTGGCCGAACCGGTCGAGCTGGGCAAGAAGGTCGTGCCATCACCTTCATCATGCCGAGCCAGAGTGATAAGCTACGAAAAATTGAACGTTTGATTGAATCTAAACTCCCTCAAAAAACTTTGCCTGAAGGCTTGCCTGAACCCCAATATGAAGCCCCTAAAGCCCAACGAAGTCGTAGTGGTTCACGCACGACGTTTCGAGCCAAGCGACGACGGCGATAAAGCTCATTGAGCCAAAATTTTAAGTTTTAAATTTTAAAATGTGTTTTTTTCTGTTAGATTTAATTTGAAAATAATCTAGAACAATGACTAAAAAAATCTTGCTATTGGGTGCTGGTGAATTGGGGAAGGAATTTGTGATTGCCATGAAACGCTTGGGTCAGTATGTGGTGGCTGTAGATGCCTACGACCATGCCCCTGCCATGCAAGTGGCTGATGAGCGGGAGGTGATCAATATGTTGAATGGGGATGAATTGGACCGCTTGGTCGAAAAGCACAAGCCAGATTTGATTGTGCCAGAGGTGGAGGCGATTCGAACCGAGCGGCTTTATGCGTATGAAAAAGAGGGCTACACTGTGGTGCCCAGTGCTAAAGCGACCAATTATACGATGAATCGGAGGTCCATTCGTGATTTGGCAGCGGAAGAATTGAAGCTTAAGACGGCTAAATATACCTATGCCTCTAGTCTGGAAGAGTTGGAGCGTGGAATTGAGACTATCGGTATGCCTTGCGTGATCAAGCCGCTCATGTCTTCCTCAGGAAAAGGGCAATCGGTCATTAAGACTGAGTCTGACATTCGGGCGGCCTGGGATTATTCTCAGCAAGGACGAGCGGGTAAAAGTGATGTCATCATTGAAGCGTTTGTTGATTTTCACACTGAAATCACGGTGTTGACGGTGACTCAGTATGCGGGTGACACGTTGTTTTGCCCTGCTATTGAACACCGGCAAGCGCGGGGTGACTATCAGGAAAGTTGGCAGCCGAGTCGGGTGTCTGAGGCTGATTTTAAGACGGCTTGCCAGATGGCTGATGAGGTGACTCAAGCCTTGGGCGGAGCTGGGATTTGGGGGGTGGAATTTTTTGTGGCGGATGATGGGGTTTATTTTTCTGAGCTGTCCCCTCGCCCGCATGACACGGGGATGACGACGATGGTGACTCAGAATTTGTCTGAGTTTGAATTGCATGCTAGAGCTGTGCTTGGCTTACCAATTCCGGAGATCAAGCTTGAAAAAGTGGGAGCGAGTCATGTCATTTTGGCGACGGATGAAAGCATGGAACAACCAACTTATTCTGGCATTGAGACGGCTTTGAAGAATCCGAATGTTGAGGTGAGAATTTTTGGCAAGCCTGTGACGCGAAAGTACCGTCGGATGGGGGTTGCCCTTTGTGGTTTGCCATTGGGGTCGGATGTGAATGAGGCTCGGCGGCAGGCGGAGGAGGCGGCTGGGGAGGTGAAGGTGAATGACTTGTAGACAAAAAATACTCATTCATGAAGTGTGATTTTTTTTGCTTTTTTTGCCTTTATCTCAACTATTTAAAGTGCATAAATTTAATGAAAAATTAAGCTTTGACTTGACAATAATATATTAGATATGTATATTCTTTTACTGAAAAAACTGTTACCTTTTATCAATTCCTCCGTATAAAAGTTCGAATGTAAAAATGTTGCCCTCTAACCCCTTTTTAAAATGACTTCAAGTGATACAGCGGTGATGCGTGTTGAACCTGACACCCTTAGATTATTGAGCTTATTTCAAGATATAACTTCTCCCTCAGCTTCTGCTCGAAAAACCGCAATGCAAATTTTAATGAAGCCTGAATGCGACCTGAATGGTGCTCAACTCGAGCAATTTAGATCATCATTGGGTAGAATAATTGAGAATGATTTACATATTTTGCCAGATGTATATTTCTGGGAAGTTAAAAATGAAATTAGCCGACTTGTGACAAGGGTTAATTATCTGCTGAAAAAGCTCATAGAGCCTGATGATTCAACAGAATCCAAAGCTGCATAACCGTCATTTGATGGATGAAAGTGTTACTTTTTCATTTTTTTTACGTATAAAATACCTGAAAGCAAAAAACTTTCACTCTCCCCCAATAAATGTTGCCCTCTAACCCGCTTTAAAATGCAATTAGAAATAACAAGAAGTGTGCCCCAAAGATCAGATGTCAGAGATAGTGTTACAAGAGCAATTTCAGCAGGAAGAAAACCATGCTCTCCGGAAATTAAGGTTATGTATCTGGCTGATGGTAAATTAGAACCTACACGTGTAGAACGTGTAATAGATGAGGATTATACTTTTGAACCACCCTCAGCTCTCAATGGTGTTCCAGCACCTCCCAAATATACTCCGCCACGGTCACTCAATACCACTCCCCCACCTCCACCTCCCCCCGCCGTCCGACCACTTCCACCCTTACCTCCAATTTCAAAAAGAACGTAATGATGTGCCCTGGTCGGAGCAGTTTGATGCTAAATAGAATTGAGATTCTAAATACTAAACTTTCATACTCACCACTGGTTGAGCCCGATGTTTTCTAATGTTATACTGAACGCAGAATACATAGCCATAATCAATCATTAAAAAAAATGGGAAACTTAACCGACATTCGCACTGGCTCAATTGTTAAAGTCAACGGAGATCCCTACCTGGTCACCAAGAACTTGTTCATGCGCAAAGATGCCTCCAAGCCATCCATGCAAACCAAACTCAAAAACTTGATCACCGGAAAAGCCCTAGACAAGACCTTTTCGGCTGGAGAATCCTTTGAATTCGCAGATGTTGAACGCCGAAAATGTCAGTATCTTTACAAGGATCAGGAGACTGCCCATTTTATGGACAATGAAAGTTTTGAGCAATTTGAATTGGCCACCGAAGACATCGAAGACGCCCTTAAATTCATGAATGACGACACCGAGGTTTATGTGACCCTGTACGAAGGTAAACCCATCGGAGTCCAACCCCCCGTTAAAACGACCTTGAAGGTTTCAGAAACCGTTCCGGGCGTAAAAGGTGACACCGCTCAGGGGGGCACAAAGCCAGCCACTCTAGAAACCGGAGCCATTATCAACGTACCCCTTTTCATCAAAGAGGGTGAATCTGTTGTGGTCAATACCGAAACGGGTGAGTATGTGAGCCGGGCGAGTGAGTAAATTGCTCAGCGGAGCACCACTAAAAATCAGGCCACTTGATCTTCTTAATCCAAAAAATATTTGGCCGTCACTTCCTCTGGCGTCATTTCCAAATTCACTTCTTTCATTCCCTGAATCAATAAAGCGGCTCCCACTACGGAGCTCTCGCCTTTGGGATCGAATTTGTGATCTTTTACAAAACGTCCTCTGGTTTCGTGATTGCTGCCGGCCCAAACATAGGGAGTTCGATGTAATCTTCCCGTCTTTTTACTGATGCCTCTATAGCCAGGCCCATTGTACATTTCGGCAAAGGCAAGTTGTGCTGCTGGGTCAGACAAATTCAAAAAATCCCGTAAGAATGTAAATTTAGGGTTTGGCGCTATGCCGTTTGCATCACCTGCTTTTTGCTCTTTGTCACCTCCCAAGGCGTGTATGGCTGCCTCTTCCCACTCATCGAATTTTAGACCTTTAGGCACAATGGTGGTGACTTTCCCTAGCCTTTGCCCATTGTGCAGATAGCGGTCAAATTTCATTCTGCCCTCTAAATAGTGAATGCTGGCAATTAATTCTACAGGCACACCCGTGGCTTGGGGGACTTTTTGATAACGGTTTTTATTTTCAGCATATCCTTCTAAGGCATGCTTAAAGCGGTCTTTCCTTTTGGGAGAAATGTCAGGATTAGGCCTCGTTTCGTTAAGCATTTGACGGTTTTGTTCAGTCCATTCATTGGCCCGATTGCCATACTTTCTTGTCATTATGGCTACATTATAACTGAGTTTAGCAGACTCTTTGTCTGGAGCTTTTTGAGTTGTGTCTGAACACAGCATTTATTCGCTTGTTCATTTATCCCAGCAAATAAAGCCTCAATTTTTGTAGTTGTGTCAAGGTCCAAAGGCGGAGGGGTTTTTGACTCTGTATTTGGCTTAGGAAAAGGCTCCGAAACACACCCTTCTTTTAAGAAGAGAAATTTTTTTAGCTCCGGTGTTTTAAAACAGTTGAATTTGAGCTCCGTTTTATAATTATAACATAAAAGTATCCAAATTGGAAGTTCTAATTGACAAATGTAATTAAATGTATTACTTTAGGAATAAATAATTCCATCCTTTACTTGAATAGGCCAGCTCCATGCAAAAATTTGAAGCAACACCATCCACTAGAACCTCTCCATTATCAAGAGTTATAAATGAGGTACGTGCGACAATAGCTGGCCCTAGAGGCAGGGTTCAAGCCTTAGTTTTGGCGGTTTTGCCACTTTTGGGATGTGTGGATGATCGCCCCCGACATTTTACACCCACCCCTACTGGCTACCATCCAAGATATCCGGGTTACCCTGATGAACCTGAACAAGAAGTCCCAGATGAGTCACTAACACCAAAAAACATTGACGAGCGATTTGAGCGTCGTGTGAGTGAGGATTTAAAAAAAGCATTAGACTCCTCAGAGCACATGAATTCTTTTTTCATTAATTCTATTGAAAAAGAAGAGTGGAAAAGCATCATCCAAGATTTACCATTTGGCTTCCGTGGATCGAATGTAAATATTTCTATAAAAATCTATGAAGATGAAAGGAGGGGGGCTAAAGATCATTATTTAGACTTTGATTCAAACGGACGCCTTAAAATCGTCTGGATCAACGATCCTACCCATCTTGCTGAGCAAAGGGAAAAGGTTTTCCAAATAATAAAAAGGGCAATACTTAACCCTGAATTTCAAGAAGCTGCCGATGATTTAGACTATGATCTTTACAGCTTTTTTTCTGATGATGAAAAGGTGGCCTTGAGCCAATTTAGTATTGTGGACAATAAGTCATTAAATCAAGCCACTAGAAATTTCACCCTTGGAGGTGACCTGTCTAAATCTCAGTTCACGGCTTCAGGATTACACGAAGATATTAAAGTAACAGGTACCTTTTCTAAGGATTTATTTGATGGGCTTCCTAAAGGTAAAAAAGGAATGCTGATGAGGATATTGATGCACAGTGGTTTCATTTCGAATGTGATTGATTTGTATGGCTTCGACTATGTCAAAAACTGGCACATGTTCAATGGCCTCAGTGAAGAAGAATTTTACTTAAGCATGGCTAAAGCGAACCCCACTTACATTTTTTCTCACTTTGATTTATATCGTGATAAAGTATGGGCAGAAGAAGTTTTGCAAGCAGCCATGTATGGAGTGAGTTTTGCCACAGTTAAAGCTCAACTAGAAGAAATGGATTTGCCTAATGAGTTTAAGGAAAAATTGAGAACAGAAAATGAAAAGCGTGAAGAAGGTGGTATTATTCTAGAGCGATATAAAATGGGTGATATTAATGGTTCCTTTTTAAGAAATGAGCTCATACATGCTTCACCCCAGGTCCAATTTTCCATCCTCTACCAAGAAGCCATTTCAAATTCTTTTTTCATCTTTTCCGTGACGAACATGGATATATATCGCATTAAATCTGAGCAGCGTGAGCAAATTTTAGTCACTGCCTTAAGTCATGCTGCCCGGAGTAGGAAGCATGATAAATATTTTGAACGGAAAATAGTGACCCCCATTCGCCGAAAATATGGCCAAGAAATTATTGACAAAACGTATAGACAATTAGAAAAGGATCAGGAGATAGCCAATGCTTTGCTATGGAGGCAGCTAGAGGAAGATCGAGACATTGAGGCTCTCATGAAAGATCCTGGTTTAGTGGGCATTTCTTCAATTGATTTAAGTGTCTTAGGGAATCAAACCTT
The DNA here is from genome assembly GCA_030426875.1 of bacterium. GTDB lineage: Bacteria > Patescibacteriota > Gracilibacteria > UM-FILTER-43-11 > UM-FILTER-43-11 > JAUHWS01. Next base: position 1,895 of record JAUHXI010000047.1, on the reverse strand, counting down.
GGATCAATTGGGTGTTTTAGACAGTGTCAATAGAGAGAGTCCTTCAGAGGAAGACAGATTTCTGATCACGGATTTAAAAGCCATGATCTCTAGGAGTCTTTATTTAATGAAGCGACCCATTAATCCTGATAATATCGAAATGGCTGCTAAGACTATCATTGAAGCTAGAGAATTCTACAAGGATCAGAATATGCTTGTAGGCAGTGAAGCTATGTTAGTTGCTCAACCAGAAAGGCGTGAGCCTAATGATTGCGGTGATGATTGTACTGACGAGCAACGTAACTGGAATGAAGGATTTAAAAAAGGGGGCATTTTCAATATAGATCCATATCGCTTCGGGCGAGATGATGTATTGAGTAAAATGGAAACCTTGAACCCAAGTGCTCGCCGCTTTAGGGCAAAAAATAAAAATAATAAAAGTGCAAAAAGGATTTTAAATGAGGTTAAAAAGGTAATTGGAAGCTCTACTCAGCAGTTATTTTTAGTCACTGATAGTCATATTGGGGATGCCCCTGCTTATTACGGTTTTAACACAAAAAAAAGAATATCACTTTCCTCTGATTCGAGCATGGCTTTGAGTGGTGATGAATTAAACATTGCCTATGGTGAGCATCAGAAGCGTAGGAAGTATAAAATTGAAGGCAGTGGAGTGATTGATCCAGATTACTTAATGATTAACGGATGTTTCGGGCATAGTCTTGTGAGAGGATTGGTGGGACTGGCCGACAGGCCTATGGCAGTCCTTATTGTTGAGTCAGAATATGGCCAGGTTTCCCATTCTGAGTCTAATTTACAATCTGGCGATATGATTTTTGAAAAACTCTTTAATGCAGGTGAGGCATCTGGTACTTTAGGCACATTGATCACAGGAGACACAAATAGCGGAACGGCCAATGCAACCATTTATGTACCCTGGCAGGTGAAAAATCCTGTAACAGGTAAGTCTGACGTATGGACGGTGGTACAAGTTAGGTGATTGGTATGATTGAAGGAAGTGACTTTTTTCAAACTCCAAAAAAATCTAGCTCAACTCACCCCCTTCTTTCTGGGATAGAAAAGCCAAAACCAAATTTATAATAGCCTTTCTCCTTTTATTAATACGGGCTTTTCTTGCAACATTAAGGTCTAATAATTCTTGATTTACATCCAGAACATGAACATATCTACAAATTTGCCCTCTTGAATCTCTAATCACTTGGCATATGCCAGCTGGACAGCCAACTTCATAGACAGGTGGAAATGTATGAGGACTAGCTTGATGCGCACGAAATTCTCTACCATTTATCATCACAAATGGCCTGTAAAAGTTGACACTATCTAGATTGGATGGAGCAATTACCCTCCTTTCACCAGACCCATGAGTCATAAAATATTTTTAGGGGAGGTAACGTTTTGAATTTCATATGGTATCTCAGATGAATCACTAATATTTTATGTCTTCAGGTAAATAAGCATTCTAATTATTTATTTCCAGATGCAGTTCTTGATGCAATTTACGCTTCATATCCTTGCTAATCAAGGGTTTTTTTGCTATAATATATAGATACAATCACTTTAAAAATAACTTAAACTAGATTACAATCCTTGCTTCAGTATAAAATCCCTCAAAACGTTGGCATTGAAGATAAGATCGTTGGCCCCTTTAGCCTGCGGCAGCTCATTATTTTAGCTGCTGGAGGTGGAATCAGTTATCTCATTTTTGTCATCAGCGCACGACTTTATGAACTCAATATTCTGGAATATATCATTATTTGTATTCCTGCTATGATAGCCTTGGCCGCTGCCATGCTAAAGATTCGGAATGTGACGTTCACCAAATTTATTCTTTTGACTTTGGAGTTTGCCATAAAGCCTAAAAAGCGCATGTGGGACCATCATTCCGTTTCAGCGGTAAC
>JAUHXI010000046.1 GCA_030426875.1 bacterium | reverse complement strand
CCTAAGTGATGTGTGCAATGGGATCGGGCTTCTTCAAGCTGAAACATTCCTAATTACAGCCCAAATGACTTGATTCCAAGGCTTTTTTTTGCTATAATATAAAGATTATTTAACCTAAAAAACCGTGGAGCCGGGAATCATTTACAGCAAAAAACGGGAAGGGACGCAGCATCGCTACCAAACAGCGGTTAAACGGGCGAGTTTTTTAACCAAAAAACAGCGAGAGATGTGGGGACTTTTGGGCTACATATTAACCACGGAACAACTTCAACAGGCTGAGCGAATGATCATTGATGAGGATTTGCGACGCCTCCTGACCAAGAAAAAACTCGAAAAACTGAAGCCAACAAAGACTTCATGAGTGCTTTACAATTTACTAAGAAATAAAAAAACAAATGGCTGATACACAAACTGGAACATTGTCGACTGGCGCTGAGGTGAATGAGAAAGCAGATGAAATGCTTTCGCCTGAAGAGAGGCATCGTTTGGAGATGAAGGAGCAGATCGAGCGCTTGGCAACTTTGGGTGAGAATCCAAAAATTGAAGCCGCGCGCTTAATCAATAATCTAGAGAGTCAGCAGCCTTGGGCCAAGCAATTTGAAGGGATGACTGCCTTACAAACCGCTCTGATAAGTGTTTTAGAAAAATTAAAAGGGCAGGCTGTTGACATTAAAACAGTGACCATCCAGTCATTGCCTACTTACATTTCGCTACACGGACCCGAGATGGATTTGAACATTGCTGAACGAGTGACTGTGGAGCGATTGGGAGAGTTTTCGAAGGGAAATGCACCCAAGTCTTTAGCGGCAAAACTGAAATCATCATGGAAGGAGACGATTGAGACAGCGGATCGAAACTGGGTGGAAAAGTCGATTGATGGGATCAAGAAAAATCCAGGGAAAGCCATGAAAACCATGCTTTTTGCGGCGGCTGGCATTTGGGCAGTGTCTTCGTTGTTTAGCATGATTCGAGGAAGCCAAGGAAAAGAGGAGGGAACCCGGGATTCATTTAAAACAGCTTTGATGATTGGCTCTTTGTTCTTGGCTGGCAAGCTGATCGGAGACTGGGATAAGATTTTTGGGGCAGCTTTAGCCGGTCGAGTTCAACGTGAGATTGAGACCATGGGAAAAGTGAGTGAAGAGACCCAAAAACAAGTGGCAGAAAAAGGTGGAAAGGCGGTGGAAGAATTGAAGAAGATACAGGAGGGTATTGAGCAGGAGGCAGGTGAAACTTTTGTGGAAGATGAGGAAGGCAAGAGTACAGTCATTGATCCGGAAATGAACAAGAAAACGGAAGGAATGGGTTATGTAGGAGCTAGGAATATGTTTGTTAGGTTCTGTTTTATCAATGAAAAGCGTAACAAAGATATTCACAGCATTTATAATCATGCCATTGATAGCATAAGCCAGGTAAAACTATCCAAAATACAGCATGTTTATGATGAATACAAAGATGTGGGCAGGATACCTACATTTGCCTTTAAAAATCTGCCGGAAAAAATAACAGAAGAACAGCTCTTTAGACTCATTGAAAAATTGATTTCATTCAAAGATCTAGCTAAAACAAGCAAGGCAGATGAAGACCCAACGGTGAAAGATATGTTCGAGAATATTTACGACAACCCCACTACTGAACGCATTGGTGAATTTAGCAATGGACTAATGGAAGCTGTGAGCACTGGTGATTTTAGCAGTGCCATCAATAGCTTGGGAGAGAATGGAGGAACAATGATGATCGAAAGTGCACAAAAAATGGCTGAACGATTGGATGCGGTGGTAACTGTTGACGTTGAATCTTTGAGTGACAGTGATAAAGCGGCCTACCGTAGAATGCAGACCTTTGTGATGACTAATAAGTCCACCGTCAAGACCAGTGTTGAAGAAGTAACTCAGCGTATTCTAAATACACATTCTGACTTAAATAAGCATCCAGAAGCCATTAAAGCCTTTCAAAAATTTTATAGTGATATTCAAAGTAAAACTGAACCATTACTCAAAGCCGCCCATGAACGATTTGCCATCATTGGCTCTGATGGAAGCGACTGGCTGAGGAGTGGGGTCAATTTTCAAACCCTTAAATTCTTTAATGCATGTGAGCTAGTCATGCTCGAAGGAGCCTTGAGCGAAAGTGGTGGTGAAGCAGCAAACATCGCTATTTTGGGAATTCTAATTAAATCTTTTAATACAGAACAAGCTCAAAACAAGTACCTGGGCTATTTAAAGGAAGAATTAACTAAAGATGTGGATCAAATAGAAATTCCTGGTTTAAAAAGCATTAGACCAATCATTGGTCAATTGATACAGGCTGGAGCAACACAATTTTGGTACAAATTTTTAGGTGCTTTGCAGCAAGAATCCCCCAATCAAATTGAACATGCGACAGCCCAAAGCAGCGAAAAAATGGCGGAAAGACTCACGTCCGGAGGAGTTATTCAATTTGGAGGAGAGGTGTATCAAGAAATTAAAGGGACTGGTTTCGAAATCACGGCAGATAGTTTTGCCGCATTGATTAGAACATTTGATTTAGAAGATTACATTCTTGAGCTTGATACAGGGGAAGAGTTATTAGAAATTCTTAGGCTAAAAGGTGCAGACGTCAATACTTACGAAGATCGCAATGGGGGCAGGGCGATTATTATTAATTTAGGAAGTGAACTATTCTTTTTGAGACCTTCAGCCACATTGTGGGAAACTGTAAAAGCGGACAATACTCAAGATCGAATGAGGATTTGGATTGGAAGTTGTTCTTTTTTCTGTACTGCAGGATTCGTTCGAGGCTTTTTAAAACGAGCATCTCACCCAAGCGGTAAAACCGTTTTTTCAATCGGAAGCAAGCTCGCCAATGGTTTTTTTGAATTCTCCAAAGCCCTGGCCTATCCTGTCACTGCTCCGTACAAAGGAGGAAAAATGATGTTAAGAGGGGTTCAAGGCCTTACCTCTGGTGGTGCGGGAATTGTAGATACTGCTAAGGGAACGAGAGATCTTGGAAGACGAAGTTGGAATTGGATGAAGGAATTTAGAACATTGGGCAAGAGCCCCAGCAATGCTGTGCTTCATAGCCTCCGCTTTGAGCATCATTATGAACGAATGCAGCGTTGGGATTTATTTGAATTAGACTTAGAAGACAGCGCTCAATATAAAGGCAAGGGCCGTTGGAAGCGACTTTATAAAAAGACAATGGCTGGAGGAAAAGAAACCCTAAAGACAGCAGGTGGATTGATCACGGACACCAAGGCAGAGACTCAAAAACTTTTAACAGGACAATATCATATCTGGATGACCAGAAAGGGTGCGGCTAAATCCAATGCCACCCTCACTCGACTTTATGATATTGACGATGTGCATGCATTACCCAGCGATCCTGACCTTATTTTTAAGACAGAATTGGCAGCCAGCAAAGAGGCATCCTCACGCTTCAATAGATTGCTGGATAGGGCAAGAGCAAATTCACAACACTTTAGATCAATAAAGAATGCAAGTGGAACTAAGAATGGCCTTGAAACAATTCAAGAGATTTTAAATAAAGATTTGGGACTCGAACCTTTTGAAGCCAGAGCTTTTGCAAAGCGAATGAATGATCCAAAAAAAGTTGGTAGAATAATAAATTCACTCGAAGAGGGTATTAAGTATAGGGATAAACTTAGGGCAACTGGGACACTTAAGCGAGCAGCAAGATCAACTGTTTCAGCAATTAAAGGTGTTGCAAGCAATGGCTTAAGTCGAATGAAAAAACAGATCAATGGAACCTCAAAAAAACCCACAGCAGAAAGAGTTAAAAGCTCACCCCAAAGCGATTCGAATACAGCAAAGCCAACTGAAGCATCCATCAAGCCCGCACTTGCAGCACCAGCAGCTGCCCTCAAATCTGCCCAAAGCAATCTGGCAGCTGTCGACCGCCAAATCATTGCCATGCAAGCAGAAATAATGGCACTGCATGAAGCCTCAAAAAAACCAGGTCTGAACAAGGAAGGCATGGATGAATTATTAGAGAAAGCCCTAAAGGCAAATCAAAGACTGACTGAAGCCGAGAAGGCTCGAGCAACCTTACGACACTCAGTGGGTGACTTAGAAAAATATGCAAGCAGGGTAGCAGAAATTGAAGAGCGGTTATCAAATTTGAATAGATATACAACTAGTGGAAGAAGAATGGCTGCAAACCTTAGATCAGAACTAGAATCGGCAACACTCAAAGCCAATCAAGCCCTTGAGACAGCAACTGATGCCGGAAGAGAATTCAAACCCTCACGATTCAAAGCCCTGAATGAAGCCCTCAAACATTCTAAAGGCCTTAAATATGCCCTAAAAGGTCTTGGTCTTGGCTTTGCCGGATGGAGCACCTACGAGGCCGTGAATGCAGGACGAGAAGCCTGGGGCATTCACGACAACTCAGAACGAGCCGCCTACAAATGGAGTCAAACTGGCTTGCTAAGTGCCAATGCAGCCCTAGACACCACCGCCTTAGCCGGAGGGGCACTAGCCTCTAAATATGCCATTGCCAAAACAGCCAGTCGGGTTGCGGGACGTGCTGCCATCCCCTTAGTCCCCATCACCATTCTGGGTGGGACCATGCTCGAAACTGCCGCCGATGATGCCAAAAAAGACTTTGAATGGGCTCAGACAGACCCTAGTGTTACACTCCACAACTTTGCAACCAGCACCAATTCATTCTCGCTGGGCGATGCATGGATGGTTTCAGCTGCGGAAGTAGCCAGTTGGATGACCGTAAATCCAACGGGAAACAAAATGGCTCGTTTAAGCGATGTTGTTTTGAAAAAAAGACTAGAAGCTAAAAAAGAAACCGCTCATCAGATTTTTAGAAGCTTGGTGGCCATCCAAAAAGACCCCAGCATTCTTCATTTGATTTACGATAATGAACTTCCAAAAGAAGAAAGGTCTAAAAAAATTAAAGACAAAATCAAAGCCGCCTACAGTGAATATCACGAATTCTATTTTCCAGAGGATTTGAGCGCCTTTAAAACCTATAACTATGCCGAAGCCAGGAGTGAAATCTTAGACGCTCAACTGTTTGACACTATCATGAGCGAGAGAGATAAAAGTAAAAAAGCAGGTCAACCTTTTTTGATCAATGGCGTTGATCTAACTGCATCTGATTATGACATTCCAAATGGAAAAGGATGGCGCTTTGAAAGTAAGCACAAACGAGTGGAAGGCGAAACCGTATTTGAAAGCGTTTTTACCCCCAATACGATTGTAGACGCCTATAAAAAAGAAATTGAAAAAAGCCTGGAGGTCGACCCTCAAGTGACTAAAAATATGGAACGCATGGACACAGCTTATCTACTCAAGTTGTATGTTCAAATCAGCCAGGCAATAAGAGAGCCAAAAAACAAGGAAGACCTGGGCACACTTCAAGAGGGATCCATTAAATTGGGTGATTATCTAGTCTTCCAAATGACCTATATTCAAAATCATCTCACCTTAAAGCGAGGCATCGATTTTGAAACAGCCGTACGTCAAGCAGAGAATTTTGAGCCTAAGATGTCACTGGAGCAAATCACCCAACATTTAGCGGGCTTCATGAGCCCTGACAATAAAATGTATTTGGACTATGAAAAATCCAACTACAGACAAACCCCAGCTGTTCATGCTCTACATCGGTTGGCCGAATACTTTGGGTATGCTGGAGAGCCGAATGAAGCAAAATTAAAAACCTTCTTCAGCCCCGAACTTGCCTCATTTAGAGGAGTTTATTGGACAGATGGAGATTTGACCCAAAAAAAAGGGTGGCATTTGCAAGAGGCAGGAGCAGAGAAAGACGATCATTTGGGCGAAAACCTTGATGCCATCATGATCAACAAACTTGCAACAGGCATGCGCCACAACAAAGATGATGTCTTGGAACACCGCCTGGATCAAATGGGTGTTTCGGCTTACGATCAGTACGAGAGTCAGGTTGAAAAAATGGCTAAAATGCTGGAAGATGGCTTGGACGAAGGAAATGAAAGGGGGTATGACACCCTGAGTCCCTTCGCCATAAACTATGAAGCCAAAGATGAAAACGCTACTGAAGTCCTCAAGCAGCAATTTACTGACACCATCAAGGCCGCCAAAGAAAAAACAGGCAATGCCTTAAGTCAAGTCAATTTTGAAGTCAAAGATGAAAAAACCATCGAAATCTCACGCTCAGACACGGGGAATTCAGTTGAACTTCATCGAAGTGGTGAGCGCTGGAGCGTGGGAGAGTATTATGGCGACTTAACACTACTGCAGGCCGTAGCGCTGGGTAATCTGAAAAATTTTACCGAAGACTGGATGAAGCGAGAAGGCTTGACTGGAGACGGCACGAATCCTTTTGAAATGAATGGCAACAACATTGAACTCAATGTGAATTGGAACCCCATCAACCGGACGGTGATCAGCGAAAAAGGCTTGGGTAAATTTTATAATGAAATTGGAGTCACCACCAAAGACGTTCATGAGATGCTCAACAATTGGCACCAAATGGAAAACAGCATGATAGGTAAAGCCAAAAAAGCTGCAAAGGAAGCCATGAGTCAGCGAGCTGTTTGATGAAAAGAAAGCAGTAAATTTATTTTTAGCTCCGCTAAAAATCACTCAAAAAGCCCACCACTGACCACTCTTAAACGTTAGCTTTCCGAAACCGTTTTCTTTTGACCATCAGAGCCAAAGTAGCGAAAGTACATCTCTTTAACCTTATCAAAAGCCGCATGGGCCAATGACCTTAGGACCTCTTGAAGACGCCTAACTCTAGCAACACTAGAATTATATTCATCTGCCTTCCCCTTAGAAATCATCTTTTCAAGTTTTTTGACCTTTTTCTTTTCCGCTTTGATTTGTCGTGTGATCGCAGAGCGAACCTTACGAATCATAATGTTCTGAGTCGGCAAAGCCCGGGTCAAACCCGACTTGATTTGGGCTGCTTGCTGAGCATCATCATCAGATTGAACCACAGTGCCACCACTCCCCTGCCCCCTTTTATCTTCTCGATTTCTTTCAGAAGGGCCTTTGTCCACTTTCCCCTCCATCCCACCAAGAACATCCGCAACACTACCTTGAATGGCATCAGCTTGCTGTTGAACCACTGATGCACTCTCTGAAGAACGCTCGCTGTCCTTTTTTTCAGCAACTCCCACCACATCACTAAGGACGGAAGGTCGCTGGTTGGCCGATTCATTTTCGTGATCTGAAGGGCTCATTTGCTATTACTTAATTCAAAATTATTATAAATTTTAAATTCAAAATTTAAAATTTATAATTGTTTATATTATAGCATTAATCCTTGCTAAAATAAAGGTCTATTGCTACATTTTGGATACGAAGGTGGCTTGAAAAATTAACTAAAAGAGAGAAAGCTAGCCACTGACCACTACCCACTAACCACTCAAAATATGGAAGATTGTATTTTTTGCAAGATCATTGACGGAGAGCTACCCAGTGAAAACGTATTTGAAAATGATACAATCATTGCCTTCAAAGACATCAACCCGCAAGCCACTCACCACCTTTTAATCGTTCCAAAAAAACACATTTCGACCATCAATGATTTGAATGAGAATGAAGGAGATGATGCATTGGTGGGAAAAATGACACTTGTGGCCAAAAATTTAGCTAGAGAAATAAACCTAAGTGGTTACAAGCTGCAGTTCAATGTGGGCAAATCAGCCGGACAAGTGGTGTTTCACATCCACATGCATTTGCTTTCAAAGGGGTGAATCGTAAGGGCGGGATTCATCGCGTCTTTACGGTAGTGATGCGTATTGGAAATTTAAATCTAAAAAAGTACAAATGAAAGAAGTAAATAAAGGAAAATTGATCATCACCCCCACCCCCATCGGAAACTTAGAAGATTTGACCTTCCGGGCCAAAGAAACCCTGGAGCAAGTCGATCTAATCGCCTGTGAAGACACTCGACACACCGGAATCCTACTCAAACACTACAACATTCAAACAGCCAAATTATCCTTCCACAGTCACAGTGGACAAGCCAAGGTGGATAAAATCATGACCTATTTGAATGAAGGGAAAGATGTCGCGCTGGTCTCTGATGCAGGCACTCCAGGCATTTCGGACCCGGGCTACACCTTGATTCAAGCCGCGTTAGAAAATGGTGTGACCGTTATCCCCCTCCCCGGAGCTTCAGCAGTGACCACAGCGCTTTCGGCAAGCGGCCTACCGACGGATAAATTTCTTTATCTGGGATTTTTACCTGTAAAAAAAGGCCGACAGACCATTTTTAAGAAAATTGCCGAAAGTGAACAAACCGTTGTGTTTTACGAATCCCCTCGCCGCCTAGTCAAAACCCTCACCCAACTCAAAGAACATGTGGGTTCAAAACGAAACATTAGCGTGGGCAAAGAGCTGACCAAAATCTACGAAACCTTTTACCGTGGTGATATGGAGGACGTTTTGCAAATGCTCCCCGAAAATATCAAAGGCGAATACGTGGTGATGGTGAGTGCTTATTCCAAATAATAATGCGACCTCATTCATGCTTTTGAATTCTCACCTGCCTTAAAAGGGGTTAGCGATGAGTGGTTAGTGCTTATTTTACTGAATTTTAATCGAGAAAAATGGAAAAGCAAATCAACTTAGGCAACCACGCTTTCGAGCCCCTGATTTCTCATCAGGAAATTGTAGAAAGAATCGGCGAACTGGCCGAAGTCATGGATCGGGATTTCGAAGGAGGGCGACCTCTATTTTTAGTCGTCTTAAAGGGAGCGTTTATGTTCGCCAGCCACCTATTACAAGCCATGAAAACTGATGTGGATCTAGAATTCATCAGGGTCAAATCCTATACAGGGACAACTCGTTCAGGGCTCATAAACTGTAGCATGGATCAAAAATTGGAAGTCAAAAATAGAGATGTTGTTATTGTGGAAGACATTGTCGACACCGGACACACGGTCCACTATTTAGAAAATGAGTTAAAAACCTTAGGGGTCAAAACAGTGAAGGTTGCCACCCTCTTTTTTAAAC
>JAUHXI010000236.1 GCA_030426875.1 bacterium | reverse complement strand
AAAAGAAAAAAACAAACAAAAAAAGAGGTGACATGAGGGGGTAGGGTATTGCAGTGGGGATTTGAGGGTGGAGATGGGTTGAGATAAAGAAATTTCAAGAGAAAAATCTCGTGGTCCTAAATCAACCCTTCATCCTCCAAAATCTGCTTGTGATCATAAGCCAAATCCATCTCACGAATGTCTTCTGGTGTGAACCATTTTACATCCGAGCATTCTTCGGGTTGAGCCGTGTGGGGAGTGCCCGAAACAATTTTAGCGTAGTGGGGGAGGGCGATGGTATTTTTGTAGTTAGTATGAGGCGTGTTGTAGTAGCGTCCCACGAATTTTATGATTTCGATGTCGACTCCAATTTCTTCTTTGGCCTCACGAATGGCTCCTTCCTGAGGGGTTTCACCTGGTTCGATGAAGCCTCCCACAAGTCCCCAGTGATTGGGGAATGTAAAGCAGTGTTTAGAGCGTTTCATCAAAAGGAGTTGGCCTTGCTCGTTGACGAAGATGATGGAGGCCCCGACTTTGGCGGTTTGTTGATGGGACATTTTAAAATATTAAATATTAAATTTTGAATTTTAAATATTGATTTACTTGTTTATTTTTTGATCACATCAATTTTAGTTTAAGCACTCGAATAGAGAAAATATTTGGCGCATTTGGCACTGTAAACCAAACCTGTGTCCAAAATAGTCAATTTTTGTTATTATTAAGCCATAAAATAACCTTTTTATCCATGGCTAGGCTAACATGTACACAATGCAGGAGTACAAATATCAAAAAAATATGGTGGAAGACGGCGTAAGTGTAAAGATTGCAATAAGACATTTAGCCTAGCTAAAAATAAGACAAAAACTCTCAAAGTAGCAGCAGAACAATGGATTTTAGACCGAAGCACCCTTGCAAGAATCAAGGAAAAGACTGGAATATCAAAGATGGGTAAGTGGAAACAAGTTCAGCAGTACGCCGATCACATTCCAACTCCTTTACAAAATTACCTGAGAAACAAAGGAGAAGCTTCGGGCGTTCTTCTTGTAGATGCCACTTTCACCAAAGTTAAAGGAGAAGGTAGAGCCATCATAATTGCCTACGACACGGGAGTTGGGGTCATTGATTATTGGATCGACTGCACAGAAAACACCACAGCCTATTACTATATTTTCCAACGATTAGAAAATGTAGGTTATAAGGTAAAATGCCTTGTTAGTGATGGTCACTTCAGCTTACTCCCAGTGATTGCAGAAAGGAGACCACCTCATCAACGCTGTATCTTTCATCTGCTTAAGAATCTAAGGAAAAACTTAACAAAACATGGGAATTGGAAAAAGCCCAAAGATCACATTATCTACAGTAGAATCAAAGGTGTACTTAAAACAAACGATATCAAAGATTTACCTGAAAGGATCAATAAATTCCGTCAATTTGAAGCTATATTTCCTGGACGAAAGGAAATCTTCAAGTGGTTTTGGTCTATCTTGCCTACAGCCGTGACCCATCTTTCTTATCAGGAAGATATACCAAGAACCACTGCTCTGATTGAGAATGTAAATGGTCAAATCAAGGCTAGAATAAAGACATTCCTTGGAGTGAAGTCTGAACAAAGCCTACACAATCTTCTCAAAATACTCTTTTACTTCAGAAAATACAAATAATAGACACAGGTTTAGTTTACAGTGGGGCGCATTTGGCACTGTAAACCAAACCTGTGGGTAAAAAGTGATTTTTTTGTTACCCTTAAGCCATAAAATAACTGTTTTTATCATGC
>JAUHXI010000235.1 GCA_030426875.1 bacterium | reverse complement strand
CGGATCCTGACCTAACTCCGAAAAGGAAGGCGGTCAAAAATCTTGCCAAGGAAGAGGGGGTGAGACAGAGAAAGGATGTGAATTTAAGGGAACTGTCTGCCACATTGGATTCCAAAGGGTTCGGACATTTAGAGGAGATCAATCACGAAGACATTGATAAGGTTGATGATAATGACTTGATCACACAAGCGTATTTTGGAAATAAAAGAGATCAAGGGGCTGGGCATAACATGTATTGGCGTACACGAGAGGTTCAAAAGAAGAAGTTAGATATTTTAGCTAAAATGCCCGCTCCAAAAATAGAAAAGAAACAGGCATCTATCCCAAAAATAATTCCCACTGAGGCAGATGCTCTGGATTCAAATGAGGACAAAATTAAAACCAACAGCAAGCCGGAGTCTTACGTTGACAACAAAAAATTGATGCCCCCCACACCAACTCAGAAAGACACGGTTGAAAAAGTTCCATCCAAGCCTAAGGTGGCTATAAAAAATGAACCCTCTACTAAAAGCCCCACTCCGCCTCCGATTGACAAGGTTAAGGTTCAGTCAACTGACACCGTGAAGGTTACTGTTAACTCTCTTAAAAATAAGCCCAAAAGCGAAAATAATGCTTCCCAAAAAACGTTGACTGAAGATGGTTCCACTTCTGAAAAGAAGGAGCAAGTTAGGGGTACAATCACTCAAAAACCAAAACGACGCAGACGAAGGCGCAAGAAAAAGGAAAATTCAACCACCTTGACTGATTTGAATCAAGGTAAAACACTTGAGGCTAAAAATCAAGATAAAGAGGCTTTGGGTGAAGATCAGCTGAATAAGAAGGGTATTCAAGAGCCAACAAAAGTGCACAAGAGTCACCAGGAGACCAATCAATCTCAACTTTCAACCTCCAAGAAGCAACCCTTAAATCAAACAAAGTCAAGCCAGGGAAAAGTGTTGACTTCACCTCCTGAGCCCAATCCAACTTCTAAATCCTCTGTTGAATCACCTCAACCCAATGCATCCCCAAATCCAAAAGACGAAGGTGTTACCACCGCTGATGAATTTGAAGCGGGAGATGAGATTGAGTTTAACTTTGATTGACCCCAGCATTATAATAAGTAACTTGCAACCAAATGACGGATCAGAAGCATACAGCAAAAGGCACAGTCAAAAATAAAAAGACAAGCCCCAGTATGGGCACCCAGCTTTATTTGAACATTGCTGAAATCAAGGACAATGTCGTGATTTTAAAGAATGGCGGCCTGCGCGCCGTGCTCCAAACCAATAGTATCAATTTCAATCTAAAGTCCGAAGAAGAACAAAATTCTATTATTTTTGGCTATCAAGGTTTTTTAAACTCTTTAGATTACCCCATTCAAATTGTGGTTCAGAGTCGGAAGTTGGATGTAGATAAGTATATCGAAAATGTTCAAGAAATTGGAGAAACGCATGAGAATGTTCTTTTAAAGGAGCAGACTGGTAAGTATTGTGACTACATTCGAAAGCTAGTTGAATATGCAGACATCATGGAGAAAAAATTTTATGTGGTGGTACCATATGATCCTTATAGAAGTCAAAAAGAGAGCATGTTTAAAAAGTTTCTCAATAGCATTTCTGCTGGGGATAGCATTGATAAGATCAAGCAGCGTCACAAGGAATTTGATGAGATGCACAAACATCTATCGGAGCGAGTGAGTGCCGTGACCACAGGCAATCACAACATCGGGTTTAGGTTGCAGGTGGGGTGATTGACCCAAGAGAATGTGGCGCAGTTTATATTGGTCATGGTGCAGCCAC
>JAUHXI010000045.1 GCA_030426875.1 bacterium | reverse complement strand
TTTTCCCTCCTTTTGTTTTGAGCAATTCCACATCCAAACAAAGACTCTTGAGCTCCTTGACCAAAACGTTGAAGGATTCAGGCACACTAGGTGTTTTAATGGATTCTCCCTTCACGATGGATTCGTGAGCTTTGGCCCGACCAATCACATCATCCGATTTGATGGTGAGCATTTCTTGCAAGGTGTAAGCGGCTCCATATGCTTCAAGGGCCCACACTTCCATCTCTCCAAAACGCTGTCCACCATGTTGTGCTTTACCACCTAGGGGTTGTTGAGTCACAAGTGAGTATGGACCAACAGACCGTGCATGCAGTTTATCTTCCACCAAATGCAGCAGTTTGAGCATGTAAACGATTCCGACCACAGTAGGGTATTGGAACGGCTCTCCCGTACGGCCATCGTATAATTGGATTTTACCGTCGTCAGGTAAATCAGCCTCCTTCATCAGTTGGCCAATTTGATCAAGGCTGATTCCGTTCAGGGCAGGTGTTGCCACCTTGATGCCAAGTTTTTCAGCCGCCCATCCCAAATGCGTTTCCAAAACCTGACCAATATTCATACGACTAGAAACACCCAATGGATTTAAGATGATATCAACAGGGGTACCGTCAGCCATGAATGGCATGTCTTCAGATGGAACGATGCGAGAGATCACACCTTTGTTCCCATGGCGACCCGCCATTTTATCACCCACTTGAATCTTACGGGTTTGAGACACATATACTTTAATCTGACGAATCACACCAGTTGGTAGTTCATCGCCTTCTTGTCGGCTGAAAATCTGTATGTCGACCACTTTACCCCCTTCTCCTCCCGGTAGGCGCAATGAGGTGTCCTTAACATCTTTAGCTTTATCTCCAAAGATAGCTTGAAGCAGGCGTTCTTCTGCAGTGAGTTCAGTTTCTCCTTTGGGGGTGATTTTACCCACCAGAATATCCCCTTCATGCACGGTTGCTCCAATGCGCACGATTCCATCCACATCCAAATCCTTTAAGCGCACTTCACCAACATTAGGGATATCCCGGGTCACAATTTCTGGCCCGAGTTTGGTGTCTCGCACATCAACGGTGAAGGATTCGATATGAACAGAGTCATAAAATCCTCGTCTAGCAACTTTGTCAGAAATAATGATCGCATCTTCGTAGTTGTAACCTCCCCATGACATATAAGCCACCATTAGGTTGCGCCCTAAAGCGAGCTCTCCCCCTTGAACCGCAGCCCCATCCACTAGTGTGTCACCTTTTTTAACCTTTTGACCCTTTAGTACAGCAGGCCTCATGTTGATAGCGGTGGCTTGGTTAGAACGTTGGAATGATAGAATGGGGTAATCTTCTTTTTTACCATCTGCATATTTAACCGTGACATGATCAGCATCCACAGAGTCGACCACCCCGTTCCCACGAGCCACCATAGCCTGTCCAGAGCTCGAAGCGGTAAGACCTTCCATTCCAGTTCCCACCACAGGGGCTTCTGGGGTTAGAAGGCTGACGGCTTGACGTTGCATGTTTGAACCCATGGAGGCACGCGTGTTGTCATCATGCTCCAAAAACGGAATTAGTGAGGTTGTGACCGAAACAATTTGCTTAGGTGCCACATCCATGTGGGTCAAATCTCGAATATGAACAATGTTCGGCTCCCCATGTTTACGCGCCGCGACACGTGAGTGAATGAATTGACCATTCTCATCAATTTCAGCATTGGTTTCTGCCACGACAAAGTTGCGTTCTGCATCAGCATCATAATAAATGACCTCGTCGGACAAGAAGGTTCGTACTTTAACTCGATTTTGAGGTTTAGCCTGAACTTTAACGGTCTTCTTTTTCTTGTCATTAGAAATCATTCGAGCCATGTCTAGAGTGATTTCTCCTCCTTTTTTAACAATTGTTTTTCGCCCCACCTTGATGTCATCGACAGCTAATTTACCCATCAATTGACCAGGAAGTGGCTCATCAATTGACTCAACTGATGGTTTTTTAAGGGCCTTTTTCAATTTTGCAACCGCAGTGGCCTGAGCTTTACTCAGGACATCTCCCACCTTAGCAATGACTTTTTTGCCATCTTTAATCTCTTCATCAATGGTCAAGCCAATGATTTCTTCAGCGATAGGTTCTTTATAATGTTCAATGGTTCGGTAAGGCGTTTCGATGAAACCATAGTCATTCACACGACCGTAGGCAGCTAAATGAACCACTAAACCGATATTCGGACCTTCCGGGGTGGCAATCGGACAAATTCTACCGTAATGAGATTGATGCACATCGCGCACATCAAACGAAGCCCGTTCACGCGAAAGCCCTCCAGGACCCATGGCCGAAATACGGCGTTTATGAGCCAATTCTGAAAGGGGATTGGTTTGATCCATGAACTGAGACAGCTGAGAGCTGGCAAAGAATTCACGAAGCGCCGCGGTGATCGGTCGGCAGTTGATGAGCTGAGTCGGCGTGGCCGCTTCCAAATCCATAATCGTCATACGATCTTTGGCAATACGATCGGTGCGCAACAAACCCATGCGGAATTTATTTTGAACCAATTCTCCCACAGATCGAACCCGGCGATTAGACAGATGATCAATGTCATCGGGTCCACCCTCACCATTATTCAGTTCAATCAAGTGCTTAAGGATGTTGACAAAATCTTCGGTTTGAAAGATTCGATCCTCCATTTCTGAGCCAATGGCCACTCCAAAACGTTTGTTAAGCTTATAGCGCGCAATCAAACCCATGTCGTAACGTTTAAAATCAAAGAAGAGACCTTCAATGAGTTGTTTTGCGTTTTCGGGTGTGGCCAAATCGCCAGGTCGAATTTTTTTATAAACCGATTGGTAAGCCTCATCCATGGTGCCTGCTGGGTCTTTTTCTAGCGTGTTTTGAATGAAGTCATTGTTCAAGTCCACATTCACGCTTTTAAAGGCTTCAAGCATGTCACTATTCTTGTCCATTCCAAAAATACGCAACAGCTGGGTGACTGGAATTTTACGTTTTCGGTCGATTTTAACATAAATGACCCCTTTCTTGTCGGTTTCAACTTCTAGCCACGCACCTCGTTTAGGAATGATTTTAGCATTGAAGAATCGTGGGGTGGTGGCATTGCGAGAATAGAACACACCAGGGCTTCGAACGATTTGGTTGACTACAACCCGTTCAATTCCATTGATGATAAACGTTCCCTTGTCCGTCATCAGTGGGATGGATCCCAAAAAGATATCCTGCTCCTTAATTTCTCCACTTTCTTTATTGATGAGTTGAACATGGGCCTTGAGTGAGGCTTCATAGGTCAAATTTTTTCGCTTAGCCGTCAGAGGATCATGCTTTGGCTTGTCTACGACATGGCTCAAAAAATGAAGCTCCATTTTCTTCCCAGAAAAATCAGTGATGGGTGAGATTTCATGAAGTAGTTCTTTAAGGCCTTCCGTCAAAAACCACTGGTAAGAATTCAATTGAATCTCAATCAGCGGGGGGAGGCGATAGCTGTCTTCTGTCTCGGTAAAATAATGTCGTCCATTGACAATTTTTGTAGGCGCTTGAGACAAAGCGGCAGCTGAATTTTTTTTAGCCATAGATGAAAAATTTTGATTGATGTTGCACTCGTTTCCCCAGCGTTCAATATCTGCGGGAAGTTTGGCTTTTTACTGCCCTCTACTGGGCAAGCGCATGCAACAACAACACAATCAAAAGCGCATAAATAGCTGACCTATTATAGTCAAGCTGTCTAATTAGTCAACGTGTCTAATAAAAATAGGTTGACAGAAGTGATTTTAATTGTAGAGGCGCGATTAATCGCGTCCTTACTAACCCATTGACAACAAATGCTGATTCTCTTTTAACCACTTCCGTCTCTTTTTATAATCCGGAGCCTGCTCAGCCACCAGATTCCAAAATGCCTTGGAGTGGTTCATTTGCTCAAGGTGACAGAGCTCATGTACCACTACATAATCCAAAATGTCGAGAGGGGCCAGAACCAAGCGCCAATTAAAATTCAAATTCCGCTTGGATGAGCAGCTGCCCCAACGGGTCTTTTGGTTGCGGAAAAAAACCCGATTGTAATCAAATTGATAATGCAAATTAAAATGCACCAAACGCTCGCGGATCATTTTTTTTGCCTTGGCTTTGTAATAGGCTGGCGTGTGCTCCAGGGTAGGCCGTTGACTGATTTTGTAACTCATTTCTAACCATTTTTGCTCAATCCACCCTTCACTTTCTCTTAAGAAGCGCTTGATTTGAAAGCTAAAAGTCACCCGAGGCACCACCAAAACAACACGAGGATTGTCGGTTTGAATTTTGAGTGTCAGTCGCTTGGCTCGCTTGCTACGGCGGAGTTCAAAGGGGATCGTTTGCTGATTGATTTGGATTGTTTCCAGTGTTGATTGTGGTTATCATGGTTCCGTTCGGGATTTTATTCTGCCTAATGATTAATAATGAGTAAATCTAAAAATGAATCATTGCCCATGCAACCACCAAAAAAATCATTTATCGTTCATTTGGGCAATTTATTCTTACTCAAAGAAGCCTCAATTAAAGCAATAAAACAGAATAAAGACTACAATAGATTCGGAATACTTTTATTCATTGTTGCGTTTTTTCTTATGATGGTCCACTCTAGCATTCTTAGTGTGGGTGGAGTGTTTGAATTTATGCAAAAATTAGATTTAAAGTTTATTTTTCTCATTACCTTCTTAGCATTTTTAGATACATTGCTTTATATGTATATATTACACTACATTGGCACCACTTTTTTTAGTGCAAAGGTAGGATTTTTGGTTTTTTTAAAGCCCATGAGTGCTGTCATTGTTTATTCCTTATTATTCACGCTAATTATTTCTTTTGCCACCACAACTATTGTGCCCATTCTCATATTTCTTGTTTGGTCAGTTGTGGCATCCATTAGAGTTTATAATATTGTTTATGAGGTAAAAACTGGTAATGCCATGGTTGCCTACTTGATCAGCATTTTAGCCATCTATTTGATTAATTTAATTCTTACTCCGCTCATTGGCTTTATATTCTGGATATTGCTTATTTGGCAAGGCGGAGGACTTTCTATATAAAGCAACTGCTAATGCAATTGCCGCCTATTTGATCTTTATTGTACTTGTTTATTTGATTGATGGCATCATCCTTAACCCACTCATTGAGCTTCTGTTCTGAGGTTTTCACTGTCCCCAGGCTTTATTTGGACAAAGTGAGCCACTTGTATCCAAGCCAGAAAAATGTAGAATGTGGGTGCATCTAAAAAATGCCCCAATGCAAAATAATCAACCTCAAAACAGCTCAGGCCAATTTTCTGACCCCATCCAGGTGACAGATCAAGAGGCAAAACGAGAGCGAATCAGGAATATCATACTGGGCATTGTTTTAGTAGTAGGTCTTGGGGTTTTAGTGTTCCAGAGTTATGGCGAGGTGATTTGGGAATGGCTTCTTGACTTTAGTGGTTCAGAAGAAGAAATTGTTTACATGCTGACTGGCTTTATCCTATTTATAGTCTTTATTATTTTTGTCATTCAGACATCAAGAAGAAAGATTAAGAATACAAAGCAAATCGTTACAAACTATCACGGCAGTCCAAAAACTGACCCGTCTCAAAACACCCCCCTTTCCACAGCCTATAATACAGGAAAGACAGTTTTAAAGTCCTCACAGGGATTGAGAGTGAGGCGAAAATATGCCCTATTCTCATGGTTGATTTTTATAGGCTTCATTATTTTTAGTGTTGTTCAAAATTTTATAGCTCAACAGGCTTATGACGATTATCAGTTTGATGCCTACGAAGTCGATAGCTATGACTATGAGGTGGATCAGGATGACTATGTGCTCCCCACCAGAAACAGAGGTGGCGCTTAGAACCTGTCTAAAATCTCCACATATCATCCATTGCCACCTCTTTTCCCCCAATACTGCCTCACTCGTCGTTCATTTAGCCCTGCTAAACCTCACTCCTCCTTCCTTGTATCCACTAAAAAGAGATAAAAATCATCTAAAATGGAGATCTCAGACAGGTTCTTAGGTTCATTTAATTCAAACTTATTATATTCTAAATTGTTACAATCAATCACATGAACCAAACCTCTAAGCGTGACCCTGCTTATGAGCATTATGCTCACGAAAATAGTGAAAACGTTGAAAAAAATGAGCGTTTGCGAGCGGGTATTTTTGTTGCCTTAATTTTTGTGATAATAAGCGTGGTTTTTTTTCAGTACTTTGCCAATGATTTAGCCACTTCTTTAACTCAAAACATTGAGCAACTGGGTCAGGTTGAATTTGACCATTATGTGGTGGGGGGGTTGGTTTTGACCGTGCTTGCCTTTGGCGCTTTGATTCGACTAATAAAGACTGTGAACCGGTTCAAAAAGCCCACCACAGACAAGAAAAAAGGAATGATCTTAATTGTACTTCACGCCTTATTGGCACTTTTTGTGATTCCTTTTTTGCTTTATTTTGTGTATTTTGGACTCCTGCAATTGGGGGCCTGGCCAGAGATTTTGAGTGAGCTAAACAACATGTGGCTGGAGTGGGTCGGAAAATAAAAACGATCATGTGCTCCATTTTTTGCAAGAAAGAAGAGATATAAATAACGCATAATAATATGAAACGCGGTCTAGATCCTAAAACCGGTTACGCTCGATACGCCCTAGAATATGATGATAGAGAGCGATTTTGGGATAGCTTTGAAAAAGATGGCGTCAAACCCTTTCTTCTTGAGTCGGAGGGTAAAAAAGTGCTCGATGCAGGGGCAGGAACAGGGCGAGTGAGTGTGAAGCTGTGCAAAGCAGGGGCTGAAGTGACGGCTTTAGATATTTCACCAGACATGTTGGCGGTCTTAGAACGAAAGCAGCCAGAGGTTGAAACCGTTTTGGGAGACATGCTCGACATGCCTTTTCCGGATGAGCAGTTTGACATGGTTTTTTCGAGCATGGCCATGGTTCATCTCAAAAAAAATGAAGTGGAGCCATTTTTGGATGAATGTTATCGCGTTTTAAAAGATGACGGAAAGTTGGTCTTAGTCAACATCCATTATCGAAAGCCTCAGGTTTTGAATGATGGGCAAGGTCAGTATACGATCGCTTGTTATAATCATTTTCCTCGTCATGTCAGACAAACTGCTGAAAAATTAGCATTTGGAGTTGAGCATGATGAGATTATTACAGAGGGGGATGACATTTGGGTGAGTCAGGTCTTGGTTTTGAAGAAATAAAAAAAGAGGTGGATGATACAATTCAATCCACCCTCTTTTTGCTGGTGCCTAGTTAAGAAAGCCTGCCAAATGCAATTGATAAATGGCGACAGCCACTTCTGATCGTTGCATGTCTTGGCTTGTGTTTAAGTTCGAGCCATCCGCTACCAAAAGTTGATGCTCCTTAGAAAAACAAGCATAAGCACTGAACCAGTCTTCTGCAGTTGCATCATCATAGCAGTCGCTGGCTTCTGGCATTTTATCTTCCATTTCTCTCAGTAAGAAGGCTAAAAATTCAACCCGATTCACATTTTCATTCGGTAAGAAGAGGCCATCATTGTCACCCCCTTCATTACCCTTTGTAATCCCTAGTTCTTTTGCACGAGCCACATAATTGGTGTACCACTTGCCCAATTCAACATCGGGGAATGGCTTTTGTCCATTGGTGTAATCAACATTTTCATCATAAAGCCCGTAAAGTTCTAGGGCGATTTTAACGATTTGAGCCCGATTTAACACATCATTGGGGCCAAAATCACCATTCTCATAGCCAGTCATGATGCCATTTTCACTGACATATCTAATTGCTTCGCACGTGTCGTCACCATAATCAACATCTAAAAAATCAGAGCAGTAAAAGAGTTGCTCTTGCTCTTCTG
This sequence comes from bacterium, assembly GCA_030426875.1. Lineage (GTDB taxonomy): Bacteria > Patescibacteriota > Gracilibacteria > UM-FILTER-43-11 > UM-FILTER-43-11 > JAUHWS01. Next base: position 1,398 of record JAUHXI010000045.1, on the reverse strand, counting down.
GTAAATCGTTTTGTGTAGTCGCCACAAGGTCATCTCTAACAATATTCAAGGAGTAGCCATTGCCCAAAGCGTTGCCTTCACCATCATTGTTTCGAGTGGTCACAAAGCCACCCCCGTTTTCTTGGTCAAAGGGCATGAAGCGAAGGTTGTAATCACCCTCCACCAATACTTTTTCATCATCTATTTTTCCAGTTTCTTCATTGTAATCAAACATATTTTCCCCTTCATTCGCATCTCCATTTAAGCTTTCAAAGTCGCCATCTAGATAAACCGTATAAGTTCCTGCCTCAGGCGTTAAAATCCGACGCAGTTGAAATGTATTTGAAACAGCAACATCACTATCAATTTCGCCATCATCATCTGCATCTAACAGTCTAATATCGGCCTCAGAAAACCAAACCACGATGGAGCGTACTGGGTCAGAGACTTCAATGGTGATGGGCAAAGGCCCTTGGGCCACATAAAAGGTCTCATCCATCTGAATGTCCATGAGCGGCACTTCACCTAAAACATCCTCTGTATCAAGGGCGTGAACAAGGGTGGTAGGAGTAGACAGGGTAGTCAAGGCAAAAAGTGCCACTAGGCGCTTGAATTTAAAATCTCTCATAAAAAAATTTAGTTAGGATTAATCGATGGTACAATGGTCACACAAAAGAGCGTTAAAATCAATACAAGTACTCATGGTAAAGGACCTTAAAAAAAATAAGGTATTTCTAGGACTAGGCTCAAATTTGGGGGACCGGGAGCTTAATTTAGTCAAAGCAAAGCACCTCATTGGCGTTCACGACGACATTCGAGTCGACAAGGTGTCCACTATTTACGAGGCTGAACCCTGGCCAAAGCATGTGGTCAGTGCTGCGCGCGTGGCTACGAAAAAAAAGCAAGCGTGGCACTTGAATCAAGTGATTCAAATTCAAACTTCAATCAAGCCAGATGTGCTTCTAGAACACCTTCAGAATGTGGAAAAGGTGATGGGCAAGGTTTCAAATCCTGAGTGGGGACCCCGCCTTATCGACATCGATATTTTATTGTATGATGAGCGCGTGTTTGATTCAAAAGACCTAACAATCCCTCACCCTCACATCACAGACAGGCAGTTTGTGTTGGTGCCTTTACTAGAGATTGCGCCCACTCTCAAAGACCCGTTGACAGGCAAGGATTATGCAGCATTTTTAGAACAAATTAAAGAAAAGCATGTGGTACAGAAGTATAAAAAATAGAACCGTTGATCCTGCTTGCCCAAATAAGCCAGGTGCACATCATTCCAATTATTAATCAACTAGAATTCCCCGTGCCTTTAGGCCGGGTGTCCTCCAGGAATGTGTTAGTATGAGAGTCATGAGCAATCATATTCACAAAAATCATAATAAGAGCTGTTTACTGTATCACCTAGTGTGT
>JAUHXI010000044.1 GCA_030426875.1 bacterium | reverse complement strand
CAAACAAAAAAACACCCCACGAATGGGGTGTTTTTTTATGGTTTAAGAAAAAATTATCTTTCTTCTTTTGGCTTAGCCACGGTGACATTGATCGGTCGACCGTCAAGCTCTTTACCATCCCACATTTGGATAGCAGCTTGAGCCTCTTCAGGAGAAGACATCTCAACAAAACCAAAACCTCTAGAGCGACCAGATTCGCGATCAGAGATCACGATAGCGTCTACAACGGTTCCAGCTTGTTCAAAAGCTTCACGAAGCATTTCAGTAGTAACACCCCATGAGAGGCTTCCTACAAATAATTTAGCACCAGCGGCGCTTCCATTAGAATCATCCATAATAATATAAAGGATAGAAAATAAAACACAATTTACCTCACTGAACGTCTATCCTAACCTAAAATGGAACGATAAAACACAATGTGAAAACTGATGTCTCAAGTATGACGGATTATGAAGGGAAAGTCAATTAAAAAAGTGTCTACTTTTTAAAGGTTTAAAGTCCACGCTTAAAAAGCGTTGCAAATCGAACACCACTTAAAGTCAACTCAAAACGCTTGATTAGTAAACTTTTGTTCACTAAAATAAAGATTGTCTTCCAAATGACCTTATTCCTGCAACCTTAGCAAGAATGACTGCCAATCAATAGACTATAAATACTACTGTCATGATCTACGAATCTCAACTTCAAAAACTTAGACTTTTTTATCGGGAAAACAAGGAGCTTCCGACCTACGATGCGATGCGGCAATTGTTTGGGTGTAAATCCAAATCCACTGCCTATTACACCATCAATAAACTCGTCACGGCGGGATATTTGAAGAAGAAAAATCAAAAATTGATCCCTGGGCGAAAGTTCATGAGCCTACCTCACTACAGATCTGTCCAGGCGGGCTTTCCCAGTCCAGCCGAAGAGGAGGCCAGTGACCAAATGAGCCTGGATGACTATTTGGTCGATCAGCCTCACAGCACCTTCTTTTTAAAAATGAAGGGGGACAGCATGAGTCAGGCGGGCATTTTTGATGGTGACATCGTGATCGTTCAACGCAGTACAGGAGCCTACCTAAACGACACAGTGGTCGTCAGCCTAGAAGGTCAAATGCTAGTCAAAACCCTAAAAAAGAGTAATGGCCAGTTCATTCTAGAATCCGCTCACCCAGACTATCCCGATTTACCCCTTGAGGATTATGTGCATCAGGGAATGATGGGAGTGGTGAAGGGAGTGGTGCGGAAATTGTGATCTATTTTGTAGAAGACAGGTATGCCTGCCCCCTTACGAAACACGACTCATTCCAACTCACCCGACAGCAATAGAAGGCGAGAGTGGCCACTCTCGCCTTCTATTGCTGTCGTCTTTGAGATTTTATTTTAATCCCCCACTCCATGATTGCCCTCATCGATGCCGACAGTTTTTTTGCCAGCTGCGAACTCTCTCGTAAGCCTCATTTGAGGGGAAAACCCGTGATGGTGTTGGGGCGGATTGGGAGTTTTGTGTTGGCCAAAACACATGAGGCTAAATTCCGAGGGGTGAACACCGTGATGCCGTATTGGGAAGCGAAAAAAAATTGTCCCGAAGGCATTTTTATTGAAGGGGATTTCCGATTTTACACCCTGGTTTCTCGGCGGCTCATGGCCATTTTAAAGCAGTGGAGCCCGGTCGTTCAGGTCAGTTCGATTGATGAGGCTTACTTGGATCTAACAGGGATCGATCAGATGCATAGAAAAAGCTTTGAAGCCATTGGCGATGCCATTCGGGAAGAGGTGTGGCAGAAGTTAGGGATCACGGTGACAGTCGGGATTTCGACCAATAAAGTGCTGGCAAAGATGGCTTGTGAAAAGAAGAAGCCAAATGGAACGGTGGTACTTCCTCAAGCTCAGGTTTCTAAATTCCTTGAAGGGATTGAAGTGGGTGACGTTCCCGGCATTGGGCGGCAGCGGCAATTGGCTGTTAAACGTTATGGCGTTCAGCTTGCTCAGCAGATGCGAGATTTACCCATGTCCATCATCAAAAATTTGTTTGGTAGGAATGGTATTTTATTGTGGAAAGAGCTACGAGGTGAGTACATGTTCAAGGTAGATGCTAGCACCAGAATTCCCAAGCAAATTGGTCGAACGAGCAGCTTTGATCAGCCCACTCAGAATATTAAAGATGTGGAGGGAATGGCCTTTTATCATTTAGAGCGGAGTCTGGAGTCGTTGCACCGTCACCAGTTGGCTGCGGGGGAGTTGAATTTGTACTTGCGGGACCGGGAATTCAAGCGGATTTATTTGAACCACTCTTTTGCAAAACCGACTCATGATTTTTTTAAGTTGGCTGGAGCGCTTCAAACATTAGTGGATAAAATCCCAAAAGGCAGCTGGTGGCGCTCAACAGGTATTTTATTACAAAAATTGAGCTCCTCAAAAATAAGGCAGTTGAGCTTGTTTGAAGATGTGGAATCGGTCGTGCATGAAGAGGACTTGAATCGCGTGAAGGATGACTTAAATAAACGCTATGGTCAGTTCACCCTCACGAGTGGGTCGAGCTTGTTTTTTAAGAAGAAAAATAGGAAAAAGAGTGATGATGAGCGGTTGGGGGTGATGTGAGTAAAATAAAAAATTCCCTCTAAGCAGAGGCCTGCCCGAAGAGCGGGGTGTGCAAGAGCCCATTGAGCAGCTGCCGACTTCCCGGGAAATTCAGGAGTCTGGAGAAAAACGAGCGGGTAAAACAATGAATAAAGGAATAAAGTTGATGCCGCGTCGTGTTCTCCCCAGCCGTTTTTGCTTCGTTTTTGCTGCCAAAAATGAAGAAAAGAAAAAACAAACAAAAAAAGAGGTGGAATGAGGAGTTAGGGTTATCATGTTGGAAATGAGGCTGAAATGAATTTGGGTGAGATAAACTTCAAATGGAAAATTTTGCTGGCCCCTGAGACAGGTGATTGCTTTAAAATTACTTACTATTTACAAAATATTTAGATGAGCCTAAAATTTAACCCTTTGAGCTAGCGAAGATAAATATATCATGATAACATACTTGTAAAAATAAATCAAGCCTATGTTCGCATTCTTGCAAAATCTCAAAGAAAAACATGACCTAAAAACCCTACTTTTTTATTCGTCATGGGCCATCACCTTAACCTCGGGCATCAGTTATGTTTTAGGATTGGTGCGCTCTAAGGTTTTTGCTTATTATCTAGGCGCTAGCGAGGTGACTGATATTTATTCGGCAGCTGTGATGTTGCCAGAAAATTTGGTCTCTATTTTGATTGGAACCTTCCTTTCGGCAGCTTTTTTGCCGATTTTTACTAAATGTTATGACAAAAAGCCTTCTGATGGTCATGATTATGCCCATCAAATACTGAGCTTCGGAATCGCTTTGGTGGCTTCTTTGAGTATTTTAATTGCTCTGACCTTACCCTATTTTGCCCATTTTTTGGTGGAATTTGAGGGAGAAACTTTAAAAGACTACATTCAAATGACGCGCCTCATGCTATTATCCCCCCTTATTTTTGCAGTGAGCCGGATTTATGGCCAGGTCTTGATCAGTTTTAAGGAATTTTTATGGTACGGCCTAGCGTCCCCATTTCATAATTTAGGGATTATTTTTGGAGCAGCTTACCTTTCACCTCATTACGGAGTGTTTGGCTTGGGAATGGGGTTTTTGACAGGCTCATTGTTGCATCTTTTGGTGCATTGGTTAGCGCTTAGGGGTAAAAAATATCGCTTTAGATTCAAGTGGGATTTTCGTTTTACAAAGGAGGTGAAAGAGACGATTGTGCTGACCTTGCCGAAGCTGCTTCAGTATGGCATGTGGAGTTTCATGACCTTTAGTTTTGTAAAAATTGCCACAGGCTTGTCTGAGGGGACAGCCACGATTTATGGTTTTGCCCGGGACTTTCAGAGCTTACCGGTGAGTTTGCTGGGGGTGGCCATTGCGTTGGCGATGTACACCAGCTTGTCTCATGATGCGGCAAGGGGGAATTTTGATAAATTCATCAAAGATTTTAAACAGAACCGTTTTAAAGCTGTTTTTTATACGACGTTGGCAGCCATTGCATTAGCCTTAGTGAGCCGGTTCATGATTCAAAAATTATTGGGGGGCGGAGAATTCACTGATTCGGATGTCATTTTCCTTTCTCAGGTGCTGATGGTGTATTGCATTTCGATTCCGTTGGAAACCTTGTTGCAGATTTATCACCGAGCCTATTACTCTATTAAAAACACGATGATCCCCTCATTGATGCACACGTTTACAATTTTGTTGACGATTGTCGCTGCGTTTTATTTGAGTGGGATGATTGGTGTGTTCGCGCTTCCGGTTGCTTTTGCGGGGGGTTTGGTGATTCATGTGACGGTGTTGGCATTGGTTTTTCCTGGAGTTTTGGCGCGAAAACGGCGGGTGTTTGAGCTTGAGAAGGAGGGTTAAATTTTCTTAAAAAAGAGGTAGGGTTTTATTGACTAGATTTATGAAAGCGGAGTAGGGTGACTTTCAATATCAATGTTACAAATTTAAGCATGGGCAACATCATTCAACCCAATACATCATATTTTAGAGAAATAGAAGGTAATGGCTCCAGAGAATTTAGGTTTTTAGCAGGCAAAAGGGACCGCTTGACCTTTGTCTTGCAAAGAAGCATGGACCACCAAAGTTCAACTGAAAAAAGACTGCCGAGAAGAAAGGACCCATTACAACCTCTGGAAGGCGCAAAACTTATTGTGAGGCATAATGGGAAAGAGCATGTTTCAGAAAGAGATGATATCAGCTTCCTGACTTTAGGAGATGATGGTTTTAATTTAGAAGAAATAGACCATTCCGGAGAATACGAAATCATCATTGAAACTCGAAAAGCAGCTAATATTGTGCTTTATGTCGCTAAATTTGACATGACCCCTCCATCAGAACTGATTGGCAAACTAACACCTCCTTACGGAAAATTTAAGGGGATGCCATCTGAACTAATGAGCCCTTTTGGTTCTGTTTGGGGAGGGCTAACAGATGAGCATATACCTTTTTTCTTAAAATATCTCAATTATTTTCATCTAGGAGGTGATTTTTCAATGAATGCAGGTCAAAAAGTTGTCGCTGCCGCTCCAGGAAGGATTGTTAAAGTCAATAGCTCAGGTCCAGGTTGGGGATTTCATATTGGCATCGATCATGCAGAATTTGGATTTTTATATGAACATCTTGAGGAAAATAAAGAACTTGAAGCTCAAATTAAAGCAGGAGAAATAATTGATGTAGAAGCTGGGGAAGAAATCGGACGTATTCACGATTTAAACAGTTTTCAAGGGGAGCCAAATCATTTACATCTATGCGGAACGCGCGGTGGTATCATACAAGGAAGTAGTGAAGACTTGGCAAATCAAAATCTAATTAGCAGTGCAGTAGGGGCAGCACATATTGAAAAAATTGGAAGCGCAAGGCCTATGTTTTTCAACCCAATGGACCCGCGTTTGTATAGAGGTCTCTGATCACAGACCACTCACCCCTGACCACTCTTCAAAATCGTAATTTGTTACCTTTTCCAAAGTCCATCGTAAACAACTGGCGGTCAAGTCATTTAGAGTTCCTATTTGGAGATATATGATTTTAGACCTAGAATAGAAAAAATCACCCACCACTTAAACGCCTCCCTCATGGACGACGCACAGCTCATTAAAACATGCCAAGAAGGCCAGCTCGATGCCTTTGCCGAAATCTACGACAACTACTCCAAACCCATCTACCGGTTCATCTATTACAAAACCCATCACCGCGAAACGGCGGAGGATTTGACCAGCCACGTATTCATGAAGGCCATCAATGCCATCGAAAATTTTAATGAAAAAAAAGCCTCTTTCAAAACCTGGATCTATCAAATCGCACGGAATGCTGTGATTGATCATTATCGGGTCAACAAAACCACTAAAAATTTAGAAGACGCCTGGGGAGTGAGCGACAAGGTCGACATTGAGCGCGACACCGACTTTCAATTGAAAATTGAAGCCATTGAAGAGTACATGAAAGTCCTCAAACCCGCCCAGCGAGAAGTTGTCCTACTTAGAGTGTGGGGAAGTCACAGCTTTAAAGAAATCGCTCAGATCATGGGCAAGTCAGAAGCAGCCTGCAAAATGCTCTTCAAACGCGTTGTCGAGGAGCTCCGTGGTGAATTTGCCCCCTTCCTCATCTTACTTTTAACCATGAAAGACCATGTCCAATAAGGCTCACTCCATCTTACAGGAGCTTTACAAAATCGACCCGGACTTTGAGAAGCACGAAGCGGAACTCACACGTTTGGTCGAAAAAATGCTTGCTGCCAAGCCTGACATTGAACCCAATGCTGCTTTTTTAAAAGACTTGCGACGGCAACTTGTTCGCCAAGCTCGGGTTTTGAATGAGGTGCATGAAGAGGTGAAAGAGAGTCACTCCTTTGGGCTGGTCAATTTTTTAAACCGTTTCTTTTACCCGTTTGCGAGTGGTGTGATGGCCATGCTCCTGGTGGTGATAACAGTTTGGCAACCTGGGCAAGTGATCATCAACGGGAATCCTTTTGAGGTGGAAGAGGCGGATGTGATGGCGATTGATGAAAACGTGGAGGCGATCGATGCGGGCTTGAGCACGTGTATCAAGACGGTGATTGAACTGTTTGGAGATTCTACAGAGGGTGGTTCGGCGACTTTTTATGTCAAAAATGACCAGATTCAGAAGTTGAAGGAGGAGTTGTTGGGAGAAACGGGCAAGACAGTCAACAAATACTACTTTAAGGAGGGTGAATTGATTTATATCATCCATGAGCGCCACACGTACAACCGGCCTATTTATTGGGATGAAGCGCGTGCGGAGGAATTTAATGACGATCAGGTGTTTGATCCTGAAGAAACTGAGATTTTGCAAAGCACGTATTACATTCAAGGGGGCATGTTGCTGTATTGGATTGACGAAAATGGCGAGGCGATGAGCCTGGAGGATGACATCACTCAACTGCTTCGAGGTGACTTTTATGTGGCGAGGAGTGGGGAGTTGCTGACGCGTTTGGAGGCGGGTGAGGGTAGGGTGGTGGAGTAGTAGTGATTGGGGGGGCGTTGAATTGGGACACGGCTGATTCACTGCGATGCTCAACGCTTTATTTCTAAACTTCTAACCTGTTAAAGATCCCTCTAAATCTCCCTTTCGCAAGGGAGACTTTACTATTTATATTTAGGTCCCCCTCTTGAGAAAGAGGGGTTAGGGGAGATTTTTACAATAAGCTTCACCTGAAACTGGAGCACTCTTGCAGAGTGGTTCAGGGGTTTTTGAATCGATGAGTCGATTTTTTATTTTTTAATTTTACATAACCTTTATTTGAGACAATTGGGTCATGGAATCTAGACGGTATTCAAACTTGGGTGTTCCGAAAGGGCCTTCAAAGCGGCGGCTTGTGCTGGCGTTGGTGGGTGGTTTGTTGGTGGGGCCGGCTTGTGGGGATGACAGTGTTTCAACAAATGGAACTGTGAGCAGTGGCGAGAGTGCAACTGGCACTTCGGTCGGTGTGAGTGAGGGGGGAACCAGTAGCACTGGAGAGGTTACGACCACGACTTCGACGACTACAGGAGGTGGGTCTGGTGGGGTGACTTCTGAGACGAGTAGTAGTACAACGATGGATGGGACGGAATCTGGAACGATGACGGAGGGGCCGGTTTGTCCGGATGGAGGAGAGGCTGAGGATTGTCGTCCAACTGGGGTCATCAGCGTAGATTGTGATGGTGGGTTTGATGATAATAAATGTGTAGCAGGCCACTCATTTACTTGTTTTATAGAAGGGGGTAATTTTACTAGTGTAAATCTAATAGATACAAATAAGGTTAATGATCAGATTGTGCATGATATTTCCGATCCAGTTGAAGGTAGTGTTTCTTGTACCTTTTCTCCTATTATGACAGGATTACATCAAATTAGGTTTGAGATAACTGGCCCTGGTGGAACTATCGAAATTGAAGAGGTGATTGATGTGTGGTAGTTTTTAAAATTAAGATTTAAACATTCTGATTCATGAGAATTTCTGCCCCAGACGTTACCTCCAACCGATCATCTGAGCATCCGAGCTCCTCAAGGCCTAATTTTTTAGGGAGGTTAAAATTAGGTGTTCTGGAAGGTCTTTCAAAACGAAGCCTTGTGCTGGCACTGGTGGGTGGTTTGTTGGCGGGGCCGGCGTGTGGGGATGATGGTGTTTCAACGGGGGGAACTGTAAGTAGTGGTGAGAGTGTAACGGATACTTCGGTTGGTGTTACGAGTAGTAGCACTGGGGAAGTTCCTACTACTACGGGGGATGAGACAGGTGGGTCTACGGTGACTTCTGGGACGAGTGGTGGTACAACGATGGGTGGGACGGAGTCTGGAACGATGACGGAGGGGATGGTTTGTCCGGATGGAGGAGGGGTTGAGGAGTGTCGTCCGACTGGATTTATTGATATTGATTGTGGAGATGAGGGTGAGCCTCCTTGTATTGCAAATGAGAATGGCATTAGTGTATATGGTTGTTCAGTTCTAGGGGAAAATTTTTTTAGTGCTACACTAGTTCCAACTCCGGGAAACGATGATTATAGAGAGGTTAACTCGATGATAATTGATGACCTTATGATGGAGGGTATTGGTAATTTCAGCTGCACCTTTAAACCCCTTGAATCAGGGTTTCACCTTATTAAGTTTGCAATAGAAGGCGAAGGTGGCAGCATTGAAATTCAGAAGGAAGTTGGTGCTTTCTAAGCTAGAAATAATAAATTTAAGCATCTAAATCATGAAAACTTCTGACGTAGATGCCAACAGTTCCTCAATTTTAAGGGGTTTTTTTGACCTTCAGCCCTGTTGACACAGCACAAAATTCAGGCCTTTTGTAATTTTTTTAAAATTATTTAACATGTGCTATGATATATTGTATTCGTCAAGAAGCCGCCCTAACCAAAAACAAAAGAGAGACCAAATACAAGTATCTAGGTATTGACTTTTTTATAAAAAAGTGTATAATACTTATCTTTGTAGGACTAACCCGTTACTATTATGAGTGGACTCTTCCCTTCAAATGGCTCCGAAACACAGGATCGAGATGAGAAAGTTGCTAGAGTTGCCAATACAAGAGACTCTCTGTCTTTAAAACTTTTTAGAAGAGTTCCTATTTTAGGCTCTTTAGCTTTAGCCGGTGGCTTATCCTTTTCGAGTGGTTGTGCGGGGGATGATTCCCGAGATCAAGGTCCATGTGAAGTGAATACAGATTGTTTACAAGGAGAATTTTGTAATGTTGTGGAGCTACAATGTATGCCTGAGCCTGAGGAATGTAGGGAGGATTTAGATTGTG
>JAUHXI010000234.1 GCA_030426875.1 bacterium | reverse complement strand
AAGAAAAAACAAACAAAAAAAGAAGTGAGGAGAAGGAGTAAGGTTTTATGTAGGGGTGTGAGGTTGAAGTGAAGAAGGTTTCAAACTAAAAAAGGGTGAGCCCTCTCTACTACGTTTTTCTTGACAGTGGCCTCCTAACCAATTTAATTAACCAAGAATTCCGGTATCTTGTGAGCGGGATTAGATCATTTGCACAAACTACTTTGCAGGTTCACATCGGGGATTTTCTACCACTGAAGAAAAATCGTACGGCTTATCAGGTTTGAATCCTTCGGGAACTTCAAGCTCTGCCAGAGCTACCATTTTACAATTTTCTAAAAGTGAGACAGGACCGTCTTTTCTAATAGTATACAGACTCACATCTGGAATCAGTGAAAAGCATACGGATGTTTCTTTTTGGTACTTATTTAAAGGAGATTCAACCACACCCATTGATGATCAAAGGGCTGAGTTTAAAAGTGAGTTTAATGGATATCAATGGTTTGATTATGATGAGGTGTTGTCATTGCCCATAGCAAAATTAGACAGGCATATGCATCGGTTTGTAGGGAAGATAAAAGAGGAGGGGTAAATGGGAAATCTTTCTTAATATCCGTTAACAGTGTTTAGACAGCTTGCTATTTTTACTTACTAGTTATGTATGACCTTCTCCTTATTTAAAATCCTAAATCAAAAATCAATCATCATTAATTATCAAATCAAAGAGGTATTTTGTGGGGAAGGAGCAAAAACAGACGTAGGCTGAAGAAAGTGACTCAGAATGAGACAAGTTCGTAAGCCGAAGCATGTTTTTGCGATTGGTGCTCAGGAGAGGACTTGAACCTCCACGGCCATAAAATAGCCACTAGCCCCTCAAGCTAGCGCGTCTACCAATTCCGCCACCTGAGCACGAGTTGTGAAAGGATCATACTGGAGATTTGATCTATATTCAAGATTCAAACCTCTTAATTGATAGATTAAGGGTTATAATCACTTGTTTAGAAATGAGAAATATGTTATAATGAAAGGATGCTGAATTTTGCACTGCTCAAGGGGTCTATACATTATGTGTAATTTTCTAATCTTGAATCTTGAATTTTGAATATAAAATATGCCTTTAGATTTACGAGGGGTCATGGAACAAGTGGCCCAAAAAAAATCACCGGACCTTCATTTTCAAGTCGGACAACCTCCCATTGTTCGACATCGAAATGGAACCCTGTCAGCCCTTGAGAATGCCCCAATTGTTAGCCGTGAGGAAATGGATTCTATCATTGAACAGCTCACAAATGAGTCTCAGCGGACGGTTTTTAAAAAAGACTGCCAACTTGATTTTTCTTACCATCTAGAAGGAGTGAGTCGTTTTAGAATCAATATTTATGAAGAACACGCTGGTCCAGCCATTGCCTTGCGCTTGATTCCTGATGAAATCCCCACCCTTGATGACCTTGAAATTGAGGACGTGGTGAAGCAGATGGCCATGTTAAAAAGTGGTTTGATTTTAGTCACGGGTCCAACGGGTATGGGCAAGTCTACCCTGATTGCTTCGATGGTTGATTACATCAATAAAAATCGAAACGAACACATCATTACGATTGAGGATCCCATTGAATTTGTTTATAAGACTGAAAATTGTCTTTTTTCTCAGCGGGAGTTGAATGTTCACACCCATACCTTTGCAGGGGCTATTAAGGGTGCCCTTCGCCAAGACCCTGACATTGTGATGGTGGGTGAAATGCGAGATTTAGAAACCATCTCTGCAGCGTTGACCTTGGCTGAAACCGGACATTTGGTCCTTTCTACCCTTCATACCATCGATGCGGCTCAGACGATTGATCGCATCATTGATGTTTTTCCGTCTCACCAGCAACAACA
>JAUHXI010000043.1 GCA_030426875.1 bacterium | reverse complement strand
AAAAAGGTCCGACATGCCAATTAAAAACTGGGTGATTTTTGGCAGCTCTCCACCTAAATCCACGAACATCTCTTTGATTTTTGGCATCACCACAATCATGACCACCACAAAGGCAATGATCATGATGGTAACGATGACTGCGGGATAAACCATGGCACTTTTTACTTTTGAGCGAAACGCAGCCTCTTTTTCAGCTTCTTCAGCGATTTGAAGTAGGGTTTGGTTGAGTTGACCCGAGGCTTCACCAGCTTCTACCATCCCAATTTGAGATTGAGAAAAATACTTAGGATAGGCTGAAAGGGCTTTTGACAAGCTACCTCCAGATTCAATTTTAATAACTATTTCTCGGATGATCCGCTTCATGTTTTTGTTGGCAGTTTGATCCTCCAGAATCTTTAATGCTTTTACAATTGAGATTCCTGCATTGATCATGGTTGCCAATAGGCGGAAAAAACTCACCTTATCGGCAATTCTAATGGGCTGAAAGCCAATCAAATAATCATTTATAGCAGCCATCCAACTGCCATTTTTAGTTGACTTGGAGGTTTTTTCAAGGGGGCTTGAAGTAGATTCAGAATTCGTCTTATTGCCGATATGAATGGAACGTGGTGTCATGATGAGTGCTTAGACGGGTTATTGTGAAATGCGATACACTTCTTCCAGGGTTGTTAAGCCTTGCATGGCTTTGATTAAAGCATCTTGCTTCAGCGTTATCATTCCGTCAGCCTTGGCTTGTTTTTCAAGTTGATCATCCGGGGCGGAGCTGAGGACAAGCTCCCCTACTTTGCGGTTCATTTCAAATATTTCAAAAACGCCCACACGGCCTTTATAACCCAGACCGTGGCAAGTTTGACAGCCATTGCCTTTGTATAACTTGAGCTCATTCAACAGAGATGGATTTAGGTCTTTTTCACTGAGCCCCTGCAATTCCTCCTTAATGCTTTGTAACACCTCTGGCTCGGGAAGGTATGCTGCTTTACAGTCCTCACAAATCCGACGGACTAGACGTTGAGAGACGATGCCGCGAATTGATGAGGTGATCAAAAATGGCTTGACGCCCATGTCTGTAATCCGAGTGAGGGTGGCTACCGCACTGTTGGTATGAACCGTTGAAAGCACTAAATGACCGGTCAAGGCGGCTCGGATGGCGATCTCGATGGTCTCTTGATCTCGAATCTCCCCCACCATGATGATGTCAGGGTCTTGGCGCAGGGCGGTTCGAAGGCCTGATGAAAAATCGTAGTCGATGTCTGGGCGAACTTGAGACTGATTCAAACCATCCATTTGGTATTCCACTGGATCTTCAAAGGTCATGATGTTGACCTGCTCTTGATTGAGTCGGTGTAGAACGGAGTAAAGAGTATTGGTTTTACCACTCCCTGTGGGGCCGGTCACCAGAACAATACCATTGGGGAGAGTTGTAAATCGCTCCATGATCTCCAACGCAGTTCCTCTTAAGCCCAATTGTGGCAGGTCCGGAATGGTTTTGGTTTTATCTTGAAGCCGCATCACGATTTTTTCTCCATTGACGGTTGGCAGACATGAGACCCGCAAATCAATGCTTCGCCCATCATCAGTGGTCACTTGCGTGCGACCATCTTGAGGGATGCGCTGCTCATCAATTTTTAGGTTGGACATGATTTTGATACGCGAAATCACGGCGGGGTGGATGTTGCTGGGGTATTCAACAATGTGCTGAAGCATGCCGTCGATACGAAGTCTGATGCGCACAGTTTTTTCTTCTGGTTCGATGTGAACATCCGAGGCCCCCATGTGCAAGGCCAGGGTGATGGCATACATCACGATTTGAGGGATATTCCCTGCGATGATGGCGCTTTGAAGAGATTGGTTTAAGGCTGAGGTGCTGTCCACTTGAACAACCACACTGGAATCATCAGGTATTAAAGCCTGACTCACCACTTCTTGCGCCCGGGGCTCTAAAACCACTGCCGATGATGTGACTTGAGGGTTGTTTATTGTTTTATTGTTTTATTATTCATTCAAAATTGACTGCACATAAAAGACTCCATGATCATGAGTTAGAGTTGGGATTTAGTGTATCGGGCACGTAATAGACATTTAATTTTACACTAAAATCCAAGCCTTCATCTCGTCCTGTTTCTTCGTCCACGCCCCGATAGTTGATGTTGATACTAGAAATACTCATCAAGCGCACCACATTGTCTAAAATATCGGCCTGAGATGAATCGGTGTAAATTAAACCTGAACGGTCCACTAGGGCCAGGAAGTTACTGAAGGCGTCTTGACTGGAATGGATGGAGGTTGAAACAGGGATGATGGTGTACCCATCCATCTGCTGCTCTGCCCCAAAGGTTATGGCATTGAATTCAAAGGGTGGGCTTGTAAAGGCGACCTCTGATGAAAAGGATTCAAGCAATCTTACAATTTCTAATTTTTCAGCCTCATTGGGCAGAGTTTCTTCTAATGCCTGATTCAATTGTTGAAAGTCTTCGTCAAATGCGGCGCGTTTAAGATTTTTTTGAGCTTCTAGAGCTGGTAATATCTCTTGATCATAAAGGGCAATTTCTTGGTTGATGGATTCAATTTGGCCCGCGGCCTTATAGTAAGTTGATGCATTTTGATAGAGGAAGAAAATGGTATAAAGGGCCAATAGCAGCATCGAAATAACCACCATGATCATGGCTTTTTTCTTATTTTTTTCTGCCAAATAGTGCGCCTTGCTTTTGGCTTCCATTTGATCTAAATCATCAGTGGAATCAAAAACGACAGGGGCTTTTTGAGACGGTATCGAACGGTCAGGATTGGACTTGAGTGAAATCATTTTAGTATTTATATTTTTTTATTCGGATGGGAAGTTTTTTAAACGGTTTTTCAGCATCTTAAGAGCGTATAACTTAGAATCAATTGACCAGTAATCCGTCAGGCAACGAAAAGGTGAACTGGAAGTTGGATACATAGCGCCCTGAATCTGAGTCAAAACTTTTACTGAGTGTGCTCAATTCTTGAAACTCTTCAAAATAAGGTTTAGTTGGATCTTCAGGTCCAAGATTTGGATAGGTTTCGAAGGCTTCAGCCAATTTTAAAATTCCGGTTAAATTGAAGCCAGTGGGATCACTTAAGGTTCCTGTGACTCGAATGGTGCGACCATCGGCGTCTAACGAGAAGTTGTTGTAAACCACGTAACCAAAAAACTCATAGTACTCAAATACTGATTCTGTCACCTCATCAATTTTTTGAAAGGTGTCTGGCCAGTCGACCCGTTGACTGACAATTGAACTGGCAACACCGAGCCGAGGGTCATTGTAGCCGGCCTCTAACTGTCTAATTGATTCGTTTAATGAGGCTTCTTGCTGACGCTTTTGAGCAATCTGTTCATTGGCAGTTTCAAGAGCCGAACCAGTGTTTGCACTCACCCCCACCAAGCCCAGCACGTTATTTTCTTTGTCTAGTAAGGTGACGTACAAAAATCCTGCTGTAAAGACGATGAAGAGGGCGGTAAAATTTGCAAACAACTTAGCAAAACCTAGCCAATTGAATGACTTGGGTTCTTTTTTGGGGTTTAAACTTGAGCTTGTCGCATGATCGGCTTCCTCTGTCTTGGCTACAATCTGATCGATGATGGACCTTTCTTTCTCTTTAGGGGTTCCACCTGAGCTTCCAAACATTTTGGTGAAGGTGTTTCCTGCGGGTTTTTCTTCGTTTCTTACTTGCTCAACCTGAGGTGTTTTAACGCTTAATGCTGGTGTCGAATGAGCACTCACAAGTTCTTTTTTGGTGGAATTTAGACTTACGGGTGACACTGTTTTTGTAGTGTCTTTTTTCTCAATGGGATCAATGGACACGCGAGCCACCCCTTGACGTGGGACACTTGTGTTAACCATTGCTTTTTCAGCTTGAATGGGCTCTGTAGCCTGCTGACTTGGAGGCACAAATTTCGGATTGTTTAGTGTTTCACCTTCCGTTTTTTCTGAAAGGGGTCGATTGGCTTTGATCAAAATTGGTGTTTGAACTGGCTTTGAATTAGTCACTGAATCAGGTTTTTGAGGTGCCTTAAGTTCATTTTTTACAGTGGTATCCATGGAAGACGTGAGGGCTTCTGCTTTTGAAGCAGCTTCCTTTTTTTCTTTTCTGGCGAAGAGCGCGTTTAAAAAACCACCTCCTTTTTCAAGCTTATTAGCCTTGGCCATCCACCGGTCAACTGTTTTATTGGTGGGATCAAAGGCTTTTAGTTCTTGGGCTAAGGATTTTATTTTTTGGTGATCGCGCTGCTTATAAAGGATGCGTAACATGTTTTCATATTCACCAACCTTCTTAGCTTTTTGCTGCTCGGATTTTACTTTCGCTTTTTCATCTAATTTTTTTTGAATCATCTTAACCACATGACTTTGACTGTCTAAGGTCTTAATTTGAGCGATCAGCGTGTTTGATTTTTGTTCATCCCCTGCCTTAAAAGCTTCTTTTAGCTTATTTTCTAGCTCAGAAATGCCTACCTGAGGTGTGGCTGACGTTTTTTGGGTGTCGTTTTCCATGAATTTTTAAGATTTAATCCTTGTATTATAGCAAATATTAAGGCTTTTTTCAAGGGGCTTTGAAAGCGTTTGATTTGACAGGTTTTGAACAGGATTCATCTGGGGTAAATTGCAAATCATAAATTCCAAGCACCACATTCCAAACAAATACTAATTTTCAATTTCTAAAACCTATGAGTGAAGCATTTTTTAGACAATGTTTTTGGAGTTTGGAATTTAGTTGTGGGCTTTGGAATGTGGTGATTAGCTTGGTATTTGTAATTTAGAACGACGAATTGCAAAATTTAAATCATTCATTTAAACTGAAAGCCATCATTCACTAACCAGGAGCTTCCCTAATGGACCCAAAAACCCTTCAGGAAAAAATAAAGCAGGACCTCCACTATCTTTGACGCATTAGACGTGAAAGGAAAAAGAGCAGTGGCCGAAAAAAAATCTCAAGCTCAAGGGCTTTGGGATGATCCTAAAAAAGCAGAGAAGGTACTCAAGGACCTTAAGTTTTGGACGGATTTAGGTGATAAATGGGATGCCCTTTCCAGTCGAGTGGAAGACCTTTTACTGTTGTCAGAAATGGTGGATGAAGGCAGCTCTGAACTTGAAGAAATCAATGCCGAACTGGGCATACTAGAGATTGCCTATCAAAAAGCGCATGTGGAACTGGTTTTAGATGGTGAATATGATCGTAATGATGCCATTCTGGTTCTCAGTACGGGCACCGGTGGTGTCGACGCTCAGGATTGGACGGAAATGCTCTTGCGTATGTATTTGCGTTTTTTTGAAAAGAAAGGGTGGAAGGTCAACGTCACCGAAAAAACAAGTGCGGCAGAGGCAGGTATCAAAAGCGCTACAATTGAAGTAAAAGGGGTCATGGCTTATGGCTATTTAAAATCTGAGCATGGCGTACATCGCCTGGTTCGACTATCCCCTTTTAACTCTAAAAACTTGAGACAAACCTCGTTTGCCTTGGCCGAGGTGCTGCCCATGATTGACGACGATCAGGTGATGGAAATTGAAGAAAAAGACTTGAGAATTGATACCTTTAGAGCCAGCGGTGCGGGTGGACAACATGTGAACACCACTGATTCAGCCGTTCGAATCACTCATTTGCCCACCAATTTGGTGGTAACCTGTCAGTCTGAGCGGAGTCAGCTTCAAAATAAAAATCAGGCGATAGCCGTTTTAAAGTCTCGCTTGGCTCAAAAGCTATTGGAAGAAAAAAAAGAACGGGTGGATGAATTAAAGGGGGGGTATAAGGAAGCGGCCTGGGGAAATCAAATTCGATCTTATGTGTTTCAACCCTATACGATGGTGAAAGACCATCGTACTAATGCAGAGACTAGTCAGGTGGATAAAGTGATGGATGGTGAATTAGATCCATTCATAGAAGCCTACTTATTGAATCAGAAATAATGAATCCCGTCATAAATCTGCTCTATCAAACACCTGTTTACTCACCCATTTTACACACCACGCCCTATCGGGCACCCCTCTCTGATAGAGGGGAATTAACTTAGTCCTTAGCGCTTACTCGTATGATCATCGATATCACCAAAGGTCCAAATAATCCTATTTTGCGAAAAAAAAGCCCTGACCATGGTAAAATCACTAAAAAAACCTTAAAACTCTTAAAAGACATGGAAGACTCCATGATCGCCACCAATGGCGTGGGGATTGCAGCCCCTCAAATTGGGGTCAACACGCGAGTCGTTCACATTACCATTGGAAAAGAACGAAAGACCTTTCCAATGATCAATCCGGAGATTTTGGAGTGCTCATCAGAGACGGAGGTGGAGACGGAAGGGTGCTTGAGTCTGCCGGGTAAATGGGGGCCAGTTGAACGTTCGGTGTGGGTTAAGGCTAAATTTACCAATGAAAAAGGTGAGGAGCGCATCATGTTGTTTGATGAATTTGAGGCTAAGATTGTTCAGCATGAAGTGGACCACATCAATGGAACCTTGTTCATTGACCATGTTCCAGAAGGAAAGTTACGGGATAAAGAATAAGGCACCTGTTTTTTGGAGTATGGTAAAAACCTAATTGAAACAACATATTGGCCCAAGTCAATTGACTCCCTTAGCCAAAGTTGATAAAATCCCTGTGATATGAGTAACATTTATTTTTAACCCCTCATGACTATGTTTAAAAAACCATTGAGTGCAGTAGGCCTGACGCTAGTGGCCGTACTTTCACTTGCAGCCTGTAACACAGGAACCATTGAAGAACCTGAAGTGGTTCTTGAAAAGGCATTGACAACCATCTCTAATTCAGCTGAAACAGAGGCAAGCCTTAGCTTCTCTTTAAATGATCCGACCATGAATGGATCTTATGAAGCTGAATTCCTGTTGAGCGACAAGTCCAGCATGGAAGACCTTGAGAACCCGCAAAGCGAATCAACCATGAGCTTCACTGCCAGTGGAGAAGTAGAAGGTCAGGACCTCGAAGCTTCAGGGAGCTTGGACCTAGTCCTTGCCGGTGATGATATTTATGTGACAATGGATTCATTTGATCTGTCAGGAAGCGCATTAGGAGGTATGGATGCCTTCATTTTACCAGCTATCAAAGCATATACAGATCAAACTTATCATCTAAACCTTGAGGAATTCTCTCAGCTAATTGAAGATTTTACGGGTGAGGAAGTTGCAACTACAGACTATGACCTCTACCAAGATGAAGAATTCTTGCAAGCCATAGCGGATACCAAATTCCTCGTGGTTGAGGATAATCATGGAGTGGTGCAAATTGAAACCGTAACAGGTGATAATGTAAACGCTTATCATTACACCATTGGGTTGGACGGGGCTAATTTTGAATCCCTAATGAGAATGCTCAATGAGAAAATGGAAATCATGCCCGAAGCTGAGATTGATTTCATGTTTAGAATGATAGAGGAGGAAGGGTATGAAATGAGTGATGTTGTGGATGTTTTAAGTGAAGGTTTTGAACTTCAAATGTGGATTGGTCAAGATGATTACCACGTTTATAAGTCAGAATTGATCACAAGCAGTGAACACATTGTAAGCCTAATGGAAGCAGTGGATAAACTTGATCCTGGTACTGTACTTGATCGTGAATATGAAATGATCGAAGATTTAGCGTTAGACGTAACAGCTGTCTTAGAAAGTGCACCAATTGATGCTTTTGAAGCTGAGGTACCAGATGATTTTGAAGAATTAGATGAAGTCATTGAAGGGCTCATGATGCTTGGAATGGCTCCCATGATAGAATCACCAACTGACCTTGATGGAGACCTTGATGGCTTTGAAGCCATGAGTGATGAAGAGTTAGAAGCATTGATGGAAGCTGCGCTGTCTGACCCTGCTCTAACAGAAGAGCTTGGTGAAGAATTGTTAGAAGAAGCTACCGATGAAGAACTGTAGAAGAAAATAGTAAGTCAGAAAAACCCCTTGCCGTACGGCAAGGGGTTTTTTATTGACCCGCCTAAACTTGACCAAGCAAATGGGAATTGCTAGGTTTATATTAGTAAAATTAACACCTAAACTATGTCTCATAAAAAAGTTAAATATGTAAGCTTACTATTGCCTGGCCTACTTCTAGCCGCCTGCAACACCGGAGCCATTGAAGCACCTGAAGTGGTCATTGAAAAAATGCTCACCCGTGATCCGGCCGAAATCTACCAGTCAAGCTATGTGGCTGATGTGACTTTTTCTGTACCAGATATGATGGAATATGAAGCGGAGGCTAGCATCGGCAGGCGCGTGGATCAAACGGAGAAAAAACCCACGCATGAAACCTCACTGAGCTTTGACTTTGACATGGAGGTGACTGAAGCGTTTTCGGAAGAGGCGAATATGGCACCTTATGAAGCGTTCAGTTACATCACAATGAATATGGCTGGAACCGTCAGCGAAATGGACGGTGATTTATATGGAGCCTTAGAAACCTTTGAAATCGACACTGATGTACAGGATTTTGAAGAAGTGAAGCCGATGATGGACTTTTTTATTCAACCCTACACCAATAAGGTTGTTTTTGTGGGAAGTGAGCCCTTGGATGAACTCAGGGCGCTAATCGTGGAGACCTTGGAGGATGAGGAACCTGAAATGCTACTATTCATTGAGCAACTGGAGGCTTATTTATTGGACGGTGGGATTTACGAGGATTTGGCTGCCTCTGAAATGTTGGTGGTCAATGAAGATTTGGGAATCGAAAGCATTGAAGCGTTGAATGGAGAAATGGTGGATGCCTATCATTACAAGATGGGGGTTGACATGAGCAAAGCTCAAGCGATGTTTGAGTTATTGGTGAATCGATTTGACGTGATTGAGGAGGAATTAACTGACAGTGACTTTGAGGAAATTGAGGCATTTTTTGAATCGCATGATGACAATGCCACTGAATCCCCTCTGATTTTAACTGAAGGTGTGATCAATTTGATGGACATTGATGTTTGGATTGGCCAGTCTGATTACATGATTTATAAAGCAGAAGTTGAATTTGACTCTGAAATGATAGAAAATCTAATGAAGACTGTTGCTGAATTTGATCCTAATATTGATGAAGATGATTTAAATGAAGCGCTTGAAATTTTTGGTGATGAATTCACTTTTGAAGAAACCCTTACCTACCAACGCGCCCCGCTCAAGTCAGTTGAATTAGAAAAGCCAAGCGAGGATGATTTGATCGACATGACGGGTCTCACTGAGTTGTTGGTGGAGGATATAAAGAGTGATATTGAGTGGCAAAGGGAGTGGGAAGCGGAAAATTCATACACCGCTCCGAACCCAATCTCGAATGATGTCGACATCTCAAGTGAAGGTGCCTCCTTCTTCATTGAAGGAACACCTCCTACTGTTACAGCACCGGGCAGAATAGAGGCTAATCCATTCTTTTAACATGGATATCAATCACTCAGAAAACGAGACACTTTCTTTAAATGCTATCTTTTGAAACATAAAAAGCCCTCAACCCAAAAAGCATTTGCTTTCTCAGTCTAAAATCGGTATAAAGTATGGGTGCTGTCTGTGTGCCCAGGTGGTGGAATTGGTAGACACGCTGGTCTTAGGAACCAGTGGAGCAATCCG
>JAUHXI010000042.1 GCA_030426875.1 bacterium | reverse complement strand
GCTTTAGCCGCTCCAATGGCCGTACTAGGAATGGCCTGGCTTGAGCCAAGTAAAAAATAGCTTTTTTTAAACGAGAGAATGGAAAAAATTCAAGAGAGATGAAAAGAGCATTTGAAAAACAAGCGGATTCATATCTAAAAAAACATCGAGCATGCACAGGTATTTTTTCATATGGATAATGGAAAATGCATTTAATATGAATTCACAATATCCATAAGGATTTTCTAACTCAAAATAATTTTTTTAAATAAATAAAAATTCAAATAAAATATTATTGCATTTATAAAAATCATGTATTATTATACGGTTAACTTAAACTGAATACCATGACTTTTGTTGACCAATCGATTAAAATACTCAAAAAAAACAAGTATAAAATAACTGGCCCACGCATGGCGGTTTTAAATGTGCTTGAGGAAGCTAAAATACCCCTTTCCGCCTACGACATCGAAGAACACGTACCAGAACACATCCCCATCAACGTGGTAACCATTTACCGTGTTTTAGATGTTTTTGAGACGCTAAACATCATCCATAAAGTACACACCAAAGAAGGTTATGTCCGTTGTGATTTTGAACTCCAGAAAGGCTGTCACTCCTTTGCCATTTGCAATAAGTGTGGGCGAGCGGATGAATTCCTTCAAGAGAAATGCGACCTTAAAAGCACACTCCCTAAGAAACTAGCCTACAAGAGTTTGTCTCACATTTCAGAGTTGTCTGGCTTGTGTGAGCAGTGCGCTTAATTTCTATTCATTACTAAATCATTTAACCTCTTAACTCATTTATATCATGCTTAAAAAATTCTTTTCAATATTAATACTCCCCTCTTTTTTGTTGGCAGCCTGCGACTCAGAATTAGTCACCAACGAAGCTCCCGTAGACGAAAATGAAATCTCAACTCAAACCGAAGAAATCGTGGAACCGATTAAAATAGTCACAACATTCCCCCCCCTTTACTCCTTTGCAACCAACATTGCTGGCGAACAGGCAGAGGTGACCAATTTAGTAGAACCAGGCGCCTCGGTGCACATTTGGGAGCCAACCGCCAGCGACCTTCGGGCGCTTTCTGAGGCAGACCTTTTGGTGATGAATGGCCTGGAACTCGAACCGTTTATTGAGGATATGATGGACGCTGCTCAAAACCCCACTTTAAAAGTGGTAACGACGGCTGACTTTGTATCAAGCCAGATTAAAGACAGTGAAAGCCCCCTTGAATTAGATCATGAAGAAGCCCATGAGGAGAGGCATGAGGATGAAGATCACGAGCATGACCATGAGGAGGATGAACATGAGCATGATGAAGACGAGCATGAAGACCACGACGATGAGCATGGACACAGTCACGGGGGACAAGATCCACACATTTGGCTCAACCCGGAGCTAGCCATGATTCAAGTGGAAGCCATTCGAGATGCTCTGATTGAAATCGACCCAAACAATGCTTCTATTTATGAGGAAAATACAACTGACTATCTTGCTACACTCACAACATTAGATCAAGAGATTGACGCGCTTCTGGCAGATGTGGAACAAAAACCATTCATTGTCTTTCACGACGCTTACCTCTATTATTTTGACCGCTACAACTTGATGGAAAGCAGAAAAGCGGCCATCGAACCCTTCCCTGGCAAAGAACCTACAGCGGCATACTTTCAAGAGTTGGTTGCGTTGATTGAGCAAGAGAGCATTGAAATTGTTTTCACAGAACCTCAGTTCAATCCTCAAACCGTTCAAAATTTACAAGAGGAAACAGGCGTTAAAAGTTTTGAAATTAACCCTATCGGTTTGGGATTGAGTGAAGAAAGTTACGAAGAAAATTTAAGAGCCTTGACCGACGCTTTTGTAGCCGCCTTTGAATAATTCAAACCTTTCATGTCAAAAAAAATTGACTCAAAACCATTAATAGAACTAGAGAATGTCTCCTTAACCCTTTCGGGTCAGAGCATTGTTAAGGACATCAGCCTGAGCATCATGCCCAATGAAATCGTTTCGCTCATTGGCTTGAACGGCGCGGGCAAGAGCACGATTTTAAAGTTGATTTTAGGCATCCACAAGCCCACTGATGGTAAAGTCACACGACACACCAAACGCATTGGCTATGTGCCGCAGAAGTTTGAATTTGACCGTACAATTCCTCTTTCGGTGCATGAGCTTTTAAAGATTTATAGCCAGGCCAGTGACCCTAAAATCGAAGCAAAACTCAAGGAGCTTAGCATTCATCATTTAAGGGCGCGTAATATTGGGGCCCTGTCGGGGGGTGAAATGCAACGAGTCTTAATCGTCAACGCTCTACTAATGGAGCCGGAGTTGATCTTGCTCGACGAGCCGACCTCGGGTCTGGATGTGCTGGGTGAGAAAGATTTTTATTGCAGCATTGAAGAGATTCAAAAAAAATATAAACTGACGGTGGTCATCGTTTCCCACGACATTCACCTGGTTTTCAAACATGCTAAAACTATTTTTTGTGTGGACCACTGCCTGGTGTGCCATGGTCATCCAGAACAAGTTAAAAAAAGTGACGCCTTTAAAAAACTCTTCGGCCCTCATTTAGTTCCTTTTAAACATCACGAAAATGAGCCTCATTCTTGACGCTTTACAATTTGGTTTTTTCCAGCGAGCCCTCATGGTCGGCTTTTTACTGGCCATCATTTACGCCCTATTGGGGAATTTTGTCGTCCTTCGAGAGGAGGCCATCATTGGCCACACCATGGCCAACATTGTTTTCATGGGGATCGCGTTAGGTCTTTTGTTGTCGTGGGATAGTTTTTGGATCATGATTTTAGCCGCTTTGGCTGGCGTGCTTTTCATCGACTACTTGCAACGCTCCTCTCGCTTCAGTCGGGATTCGATTTTGGCCCTAACCTCTCAAATCTCCATCGCTGCGGGCATCATCATTCTGTCTCAGGTGGAGGGTTACCAGAACGTTGAAGGCTTTTTGTTTGGGAATATTCTGGCGGTTTCTAGTTCTGATTTGTGGATGAGTCTGGCCTTGTTTTTAATCAACATTGTGGGGCTTTTTTTGTTCAGAAAACAACTGACTCAGCTGGTGATCAACAAAGAGTTGGCGATCAGTGCTGGCACGAATGTGGAGCGGGTGAATTTTATTTTCATGTTGCTTTTGGCGCTAACGGTGGCCGCTGGCATCAAAATAATTGGGGTCATTCTATTGGCTGCCTTTTTGGTGATTCCAGCCAACATTGCCAAAAACATAGCCTCAAGTTTTAAGCAGATGGTCTTGCTTTCGGTGATTGTGAGCGTGATTGGCGTCTTCGCTGGGCTCTTTTTATCGTACTATTTTGACACCCCTAGTGGGGCGATGATTGTTTTGGTTTTGGGGGTGATGTTGATTGTGACGAATGTGTTTAAAAGGAGGTAGTGAGGGGTGGATTATTTTGGTAAAATGGGGGGGTTTGGGGTGAAAAAATTTCGCATATAATTCATAAAATTAAGTATATTATATGAAAACACTTCGTATAGAAACGAGTTGTCTGAAATAAATTTTATTATGGAAATTTTAAACACATTAGGAATTCTAGGTATTGGCGGATTATTTGGAGCATTGGTGACAGCTTTAGTTAGCCATTTTCTAGAAAAAGAACGAATAGCATCTGAAAGAATTTTTAGTTTAAAATCAAACTGTTATCTAAACTTAATATCGTGCTTCAGTGATGAACCGATAACACTAACCAACTCCATACTAACCAAAAACCTAGTTAATAAAGAAAAAATGGAAATATTTTACACTGCCATGGACTATGTTGATAAATTAAGATTGAAGTTAGCCGAAGTAAAGCTAGTGGGATCTCCTGAATTAGTAGAATTAGTTGACGAACTATTAAAAAGCCTACTCGATTTTAGCTACACACAGGCTCAAATTATTGAAGCACTCAAAAAAGGAGAAAATACCCCTAAAGCAATCGACACCGACTTTAACAAAGTAATCACACTTCAACACGGCATTGTAAAGTACATGCGTAGTGAAATTGGCATAGATAATAAAATTTAAATCAGACAACAAGGGATATACGGTTCGGGGCTCAGCTCCCCCTCACCCAAATTTTTCTTCCACTTCGTTCCAGAAAAACTTCGTATATCCCAAACGTTATATGAAATACATGTTTTTCTTTCGGGGCTGGCGCCCCAGCTCTTAAACAGAATCCGGTTTTGTTTTTCCTAAGACAAGGGGAATTTAGGAATGTTTTTGAAGGGGAATTTAATGTATAATGCAGACAATTTAATGCTGATCTCATGGCTTACCTCAAAAAACTCAAAGTCACCTACACCCGTAAAAGAGTCAAAGATGATTTATTACAAAAACCAGTAAAGAATCCCAAGAAAGTATATGAATTGTTTAAGGAAATGGAGAATGAAACGAGGGAAAAGGTTGTTTGTCTACATCTAAATCATCAACTTGAGATTCTTTCCTATGAAGTTGTCGGAATGGGCAGTAACAAGAGGGTGCTTTTGGATGTACAGGGCATTTACAGAGGTGCTCTAGTTTCTTTGGCAAGCTCTATTATCATTGTACATAATCATCCCAACGGTTCATGCGAGCCTTCGAAACAGGATGAAATGGCGTACGAAAGCCTTCTTGAGCCAAGTGGTTTTATGGACATTCCCATGCAGGATTTTATTATTATTGGGGATGGCGGTTATTATAGTTTTGATGAGAAGAAGAAAATTAAAAGAGTGAATAAGACAGCTAAGAAGCGTGCTAAGAAATAAATTGTAGTAAAATCGCATACGGATATAAACTTTGCGTCCTCTTTGCCTTGCTTTAAAAACAGAAATTGACAAACTGGACGCAAAAATAAATCGATCAATTTGTAAACTTTATGACTTCACAGATGAAGAAATCGCGACAATTGAAAAAATCAGCACATAGTGAAAATAACTTCACTGATAAGCAATCAATTAGTTTAATTGAGAATATTTTGACTTCTCATAAAAGAGTTATGCCAAAACTCGATTCTATTGATAAATGGCCAAACATAGATGGTCATATTGAGATACAAAATGATAAGAACAATATTATCGGTCGTTTAAATGTACAGGCGAAGACTCTACCCCAAGGCCATAATTTAAAATTTCCTTGCCCTATTCAATTTTTTTCTAGTTGTGAAATTGATCCTTGCTTACTATTTGGAGTTGATAATAAAAACGAAAAAGTTTATTGGCTCTATTTTGATGCTTATGAGGTAAAAAAGATTGATTTTAAAAACAATAAGTACACAAAAACTATTTCATTCGATAAAAATAAATTTTTCGATAAAAAAACGAGTACATATATTCAGGTATGGGAAGAGATTGTTAAACAAAATCAGTCTAGATTCCAAAAATATGACGAGTTAAAAAAAGCATATTCAATAATCTCAGCCAATTCAAACAAATCGGCAGGTAAAATAAAAAAAGAATTTATCAACACTCACTTATTTTTAGATAAGCTAAACAATGCTTTAGATAATGAATTTAATACCATAAAAAATTGCTTCTATCCAAAAACATGGAAAATTGGCACTGTAATTTATGAATATACACCAAATAATCTAAGTTATGCCTTATATCCTATACCACTGAATAAAAATGACATACAAATCAAAGAAGTAGATAAAAACTTACACGACAAAATTCAAAAAAAAGGTTTAGGATTTACCGGCCATTTCTCAGAAAATCCTCTTGAGACCAGACCAAGAGAGTATGCAAAAGAAATTGTTAAATCAAAAACTCTAAAAATTATTGAAGCAAAATTACTCAAGCACACTGGAAATGATTTTTTAGCCAAAGAATTTATTTTCGCTTTCATTGACAAATTTCATGTTCAAATGGGTTTAAAGCAAAAAGATAAATATTCAATAGGAGAAATTGAAAAAGCTTTTTATACCCATTTACCACTTTGGCTTAAAAATTCGCATGATATTTTGCTTTTCAAAGATCGAAATAACTTTAAAAATCGAGTTACAGACGGACGAATAAGATATTACGACCCTGATCGAATTTGTGAAATCAGGGAAGACGAGCAAAAGAAAATCGAGCAAAGTGTTGAAAAAGCGCTGAAAGAGAATACGCCTGCCCCAAAAATCCCAATGGGAAACGAGAAAATCCCATTCGGGTTGTTTGTAGAATTTTTTAACTTCTTAAAACAGGCTCAAAAAGAAATAGAGAGACCTTACAAAGCAAAAGATTTTTCAAGGCTAAAAGAAAACGGCAGCTGGGTTTGGAGTGTTTTTTCAAAACAAGACGCTAATCATAATCTAAAAATATTTTTTGAAAATATATTGGAAGTTTATAATTCAATACTACAAAATAATTTTCCATTACTTAAAAATGAGCTTTCTTTTTTTGGTAAAGCGGATACAATTCTAATTTCTTGGAATGTTAAAGATAACTACAAGAATTTTCAGGATGGCCCAAGTTACAAACTGTATTATCTAAAAGCAAAAAGTAAAAAAAGGGAGCCAGGTATCCATTTATTATCAGAGGCAGAAGAAAAAACACTCAAAAGTCTAGATTTTAAAACAAGAGAACTTACTTTCAGAAAAATAAATTATCAGATTATCAGATCAAGTAGTATTTTAGATTTCATTTATGAGGATATGCCAATGTTGAATTTTATATATCATGAATTGGAAGAAAAATTAAAGAATTATTTTGAAAAATAAGTCATTTAGACCTCGGGCATTCACCTCTTTAATTCCCCTCTGCCCTCAAAAATGGACGGGAAAAACAAAACCGGATTCTTTTTAAGAGCCATCCCGAAGGAACGGGATCAAAGGAAAACATGTACATCATATAACAGCGTGTATACGGCTACGGCTTGCTCCATCCTTCCGCAAACCTCCGCCCATATTTGCCACTGGTCGCCTAACGGCATATTATACCAGCGGCAAACATCGCATACACGCAAACGTTAAGTAACATAATCATTTAGTAATATGATAGTAAGCGCTGAAGAATTTATTCGGTTAAGAAAAAGTAGTGATCCTGAAGAATATAGAAGGGCTGCTCATGAAGAAGCATCTAATGAAGTTTGGCTACAGGTAATTAAGGAATATCCAGAGATGAAAAAATGGGTAATACATAATAAGAGCATCCCCGTAGAAATACTTGATCATCTTTCAAAGGATATAGATCCTGAGGTGAGGAGGGATGTAGCAGCAAAGAGAAAAATTATGGGAACAGTTATCTTTGAAAGATTATCAAAAGACAAAGATGAAAATGTAAGGTTAGAGCTGCTTAGAAACAGAAAATTAAGTGTAGAGATGCTTAGGCAAATAAATTCTTCAGGTAGTGATTATTTTGAGCAAGAGTATAAGGAGAAGTTAACAACATTGAAAACTTAATGATTACATCACCTAACAACGTATAAACAGCTCGCCCTTGAGGCTCGCGCAAATGCTCCCCTGCTGCTAAAATGTTAGCACAGTCGCACTTTGCTTATACGCAAACGTTATGGGAAATAACAATACATTCTTTCCGCCACTATCGTGGCGGTTGGAAATCAGGGCAATTTTTCTCTGTTGTTTACAAACTAAAAACCCCTTCTTCTGAACACCAGTATATTGATGTGCAAAAGAAGGGGTGGGGCGCGGATCTTTTAGAACCAACGCCCCAGACAATCCGTTGCCACCGAAGTGGAACGCATCATCACAACCCCAGGACTTCACGCGAGGGCACGGCGTAGCAGGCTCTCGGTCTCCGGGTCGCCGTACACCACGAAGGTGATCTGGTCGAGCCCGTCGCTGCACTCGCTGCGGAACTTCGCGATGCCCGAGGCCATCTCCTCGACGGCCTCCTGCTTGCTCTTTTCGACCGCCCCGAGCATGACACCCCAAACCATTGTACAAAATAAGGTTTGAAGAAGGCTTGTTTTGGCTCATAAATTAGCCATTATTGGTTTTATCTCCCAAATATCTACTTTTCACAACTCACCCAAGCACCTTAAAATCACCTTGACCCATCAAATATATTTAATTAAGCTACTTAATATATTAGAAACTTAATAAAAAAATAGCATGGATCGAAGCCAGCTCATCGAAGCCATTTTCAATGACGCACATTGTCTCATGAAGAAAATGAAAATGAAGCTGTCCAAGTCTTCAAAAAAAACGGGCATCACGCATTCTCAATGGTTTGTTTTAGGCATCATAAAACACTGCGAAACCAGCAATGTCAAAGACATATCCAAGCAATTGGGCACCTCCTCCAGTGCCACCACCCAGCTGATCGATGGCCTGGTGGAAAACGGCTATGTCATACGCAAAGCAGACCCCAAGGACCGACGTTCAGTGACCTTAAGCATCTCAGCCAAAGGCAAAAAAAGAATGACGAGCATGAAAAAAGAGCGCTTGGAGAAAATGAAAAAGTTATTTGCCCCCCTCAGTGACGCCGAACTTGAAATCTATCTGAAATTGAATAAAAAAATAGCCTCAGAGGCCTCCACTTGTCATACTTAAACCACGATCATGAAAAAACATTCATCACCCCATAAAA
This sequence comes from bacterium, assembly GCA_030426875.1. Lineage (GTDB taxonomy): Bacteria > Patescibacteriota > Gracilibacteria > UM-FILTER-43-11 > UM-FILTER-43-11 > JAUHWS01. The sequence continues at coordinate 1,099 of JAUHXI010000042.1, read as the reverse complement.
ACAGAGAAAAAGCCGGAATATTTGGACTTTTAAAACCCTATTCCTCCTCCATTTTAGGGCTCACTTTGCTTGCCATAGGCGCTAGTGGGCTGGGTTTGATCATCCCCAAAATCATTTCGCGTGGCATTGATGCCTACATTCGTGGAGACTTTTTGGTACAGACCTTTGCCCTTGAATTTGGAGCCATTGCCCTTGGAATCTTCATTTTAACCTACCTACAAAGCATAATACAAAGCTATGCCTCCGAACGCGTGGCCAAAGACCTTCGCAATACGGTTGCCGATAGAATTGCCGATCAGAGTTATGAATTTGTAGAGAAAGTCACGCCCGCCAAATTGCTGACCAACCTCACCTCCGATGTAGACTCCATCAAGATGTTCGTGGGACAAGCCATCGCCTCCCTCATTTCATCCGTTGTCATTGTCATTGGCTCTGCCATCCTCCTGCTCAGTATCCATTGGAAGTTGGCCTTGGCTGTTTTACTAATTGTTCCCATCATTGCGGGGCTTTTCTTCATCATATTCAGTCGCATGCGGGTTTTGATGACAGAGGCTCGAGAAGTCATCGATTGGCTCAACAAGGTGATCAACGAAAGCATCCTCGGGTCGTCTCTGATCAGAGTGCTCAACTCTCAGGGGCCTGAATTCAATAAGTTTTTTCAAGCCAACACCCAGTCTAAAAATGTAGGGCTTAAAATTTTGGGATTGTTTGCCGGTCTCATCCCCATTATCACCTTTGTGTCTAACCTGGCCATGCTGGTTATTTTGGTGTTGGGAGGTCACTTTGTGATTGGGGGCAGCATGAGCTTGGGTGATTTTACTGCCTTCAATAGTTATGTGGCCCTTCTCATCTTCCCCATCCTCATCATGGGCATGATGGTGAATGTGCTGTCTCAGGCTCAAGCGTCTTACGACCGCATTCGAGATGTGACTGAGGCCAAAAATGAGACAAAAGCAGGCACGCTTAAAAAAGACCTCCTTGGCCAGATTGAATTTAAAAATGTGGGGGTAAAATTTGATCAAAAAGAGGTTCTAAAAGCGATTTCATTTCAGATAAAACCTCAAACTAAAACCGCCATCATTGGTCCAACGGCCGCGGG
>JAUHXI010000041.1 GCA_030426875.1 bacterium | reverse complement strand
CGTGTCATCGGGTTTGGCACACATGGGGTTTTTGATGAATCCATTTTCAAAGCGTTTCACTAAATCCACCTCTTCGGCTTGTTCATCGGGGGTTAGGTTTTTGTGGATGATGCCAATTCCACCATAAAGCGCCATTTTGATGGCGAGTTCGTGTTCAGTGACGGTGTCCATGGCGGCGCTCACCAAAGGAATGTTCAATTTAATGCGTTTGGTGAGGTGGGTTTTGGTGCTGACGGCCCGGGGTAGAATTTCTGAGTATTGGGGAAGGAGTAGAACGTCATCGTAGGTTAAGTAAAAAGGGAGCTCCATGGTTTGAATGGGTTAAGGGTGAACACACATGATGTTTTCATCAGTCTAGCATAGCTGCTATTTGAGTCAAGGGTTTTCAATTCTGAGTAAATGAGGAATAATAGAAGATGATTGACTCTTAAACTTTAGAATGATGACTTATTATCTTGTTCCGTTGGCAATTGTTGTATTTTTTGGGTTTTATTATGTGGTGGTGATTCCTAAGTTGAAGCAACAAAGTGCAGAGGCGATGAAGGAATTTCGAGATAATTTAGGTGGAAAAGGGGCTGAACTTCGGAAAAAATATTTGAAAGATGCCAATGCTTTAGGGCTCGTGTCTAAGGTGGTGGGCGAAGAAATTGTTGGCATGGCGAGTGCTTTAAAGAGGCAGAGTGTGATTCAGGTGATGGGGAAGAAGGTAAGTGATAGGCTCAAGAGGGAGTTTGTGATGGATTTGTCAGACAAAGATGTACTTGTTTATTATCTGGTTTTGGGTCAGAAATCCCTTCATTATCTGGTTTTCAAAAATGGTGAATTTGAGACAAAGGAGTCTTTTGAGTTGGGAAGAATGCAAGTGGTTCAATCAAGCAATGCGAATGTTAAGGATGCAATGGTGATGGGTGGGGACATCAACTATAAAAAAATCAGTTTCACTTACGACGAAAAATCCTACCAATTCTTTTATGCAAAAATTCTCAATCAGTATCCCAATGGTCAAGATGTGGGGGAGTTGCTTACGGAGTGGATGGTGATTTTTGCGGAGGCGTTTGAGGGGGGAATTAAGGGGCGCTTAGGAGCTTGACTAATCTTTTATTTTGTGTATAATTTCTTCTCCATTAAATTAAAAAAACACCATGCCAGAAAAATTGAGTTTTGCTTACAACAATGGCATGTATCTCACAGATGGAAGTAAACTTGGAGGCTTTGGATCCAATCGGCTTTTGCGAGGTATTTTTGGTGGCAATGGTGGCTTTCTCCAAACTCACATTGATCACCTACGTGGTCGAGATGACTTGATTGAAAATTATGCTGATCCTGAAGTAGCCATGCAGTTTGTGGATGGGGCTGATGCGGACGTTGTTTTTTTGAGTGAAATTTTAGGCAAACTGCAGCGAGAAAAAATCATTGCTGCGCTGAAAGAAAGGGGTTACAAAACAACTTACTTTGGAAAAGGATCGCCTCTTTCAGGAAAAAGAGGTTATGACCTTTATTATGATGAAATTGTTATGGGTGTTAAGGGTGGCTTTGCTTCAGAGGAAATAGAGCTTTTAGGTATTAGTAAAAAACAAATGGGGGAGCATGGTCATGGAGGAGGTTTGGTCGGAGCTAGATTTCCAGGATTGGATTGTGATATTTTTGGCGCTCATTTTCCACTCCCATCAAAATCTAGACTGGCCTCTTATAGGGAATATGTTCAAGCCCTAAGAACGGCCATTTCTAACTCAAGAAGCCGATTTAAAATTGTAATTGGAGATACCAATTTTTCCCCACATGAACTTCGTCAAAGGCACCCCGAACTTGTTGAAGGATTAAATTTACTTACTCCTGAAGAGCCGACTTGCAACACTCTTTGGCCAATCAACTTATTTTATAGTAAGGCCTTGGATCATGCTTGGGGAAATGCAGGAGTTCGAGCAATTGATACTCGAATCGTTCCAGCCCGTTCAGATCATGATGGTATTTATGCTGAGGTCATATTTGAAAGTGCTCAAAGAACAATGTTTTAGTGATTTACTTCTTCCAATCCCTCACTACAATCTCCTCTCTCTCAATTGAAAATAAAACCCATTCACCCTTTTGCTATATCTGATCATCATGGGGTTTATGCGAATTTAAGATTCTCATCTTAAATGATTAAAATGCCTTAATTCGTTTGTTCAGAAACTTTCTTTTTAATCGCCTCCACCAATTCTTCTTTATCTGAGGCTTTGAGTTCTAATAATCCCATTAAATTTGGGCTTTCGCTATTTTGTGTTATCATGTGGATTTGTTTTACGCCCATCATATGTTTTTCGAGTGACATATATTTTATATCATCATAAGGTATAAAATTGAGTTCAACTCTATATTCATTTCGCATTTTTTTTATGAAATCAGATAAGCCAGATATTATTGAGGGTGGTTTCATGGGGGCGTAGTAAAATCCCCTATGATCCAATTTAGCTTTCAAGGCCTTTTTACCTTTTTTAAGGATTATAATGCCCGGTATTAGGAGTGAAAATCCAATGATGAAAGGCATGACTTCGATGAGATATGGCTTTTTCATGAAGGCATTTATTGTCTCGATCAGTGAACCTTCGGCACTTATTGCCATGTGCAGGTTTAAATAGACCAGCGGGGCTCCAAATATGGTCAGTAAAATACCAGGTGCAGCACTTTTCCATTTTGGTAAATAATAGTTTCTTTCCATCGTTTGAGTATTAAATCCCCCTTTTATCGGGAATGATTGATTTTATTAATTTGTGAGAATGCTTATTTTTGAATAATTTTAGCTTTGATCTCGCGTTCTATTTCTTGTAAATCTGATCGTTTGAGCCCACTCAAGGCTAATAAAATTGGGCTAATGTTATCTTGCTTTATGATATGTATCTGTCCAGGGACCCAGCGACTGTCTATAAATTCCACATGTTTTATGTCTTTATAGGCAATGAAATCGAGTTCTGCCTCTGGTTTAAATATCCTTTTAAATTGCCTAGGTATTCTAGGCCACATGTGTCTTCCATCGAAGTGAAGATAATAAAAACCTTTATGATCCAATTTCGCCCTCAACATTCTTCCCGTATTTTTAAGGAGTAAAATTCCTAGTGCTATAATAAAAAATCCAATGATTAAGAAGGCTATTTCGAAGGCGTCGAAATTTTTAACCAAATCAATCAGGGTATTTATCAAAGATCCATCGATTGGCGCTGTGATCCAAAAGCTTAGTCCAAAAATAATCAAGATAGTGCCTGGTATAATGCTTAATGAGTTGGGTAGGTAGTATTTTTTCTCCATTTTTAAAGGGATTGATTGTTAGTTTTTTTGCTTACTCACCCTCTCAAAATTCTAGCTTTAATTTCGCGCTCAATCTCTTTTAAATCCGATCGCTTCAAACCATTAACGGCCAATAGGTTTGGCCTCATGTTATTGTGTGTGATGATCTGCATGTCTTTTACGCCACGGCCATTGTCTGTGAGTGTCACATTTTTTATATCTAGGTAGGGTATAAAAATTAACTTACTTTTATTTCTTATTAGTTTAAGTAGTCCATATGGAACTGAAGCTGGATCAATTTCTAAATAATAAAATCCTTTGTCGTCTAACTTTGCTCTTACTATTTTCCCTGTATTTTTGAGGACTGAAATACCAAAAATCAAAGATGCAATTGCTAGGGCCGAAAGGATGAGGTTCAGAAAATCAAAGACTCCCATTGTATTGTTCCCAGTTTCCATCGAAGAGACATTGGGGAGCCATATACTCCAAAATTCCAATGAAAATGTTGTAAAGCCTGTGAGCCCGATAAAAATAAAGGCAAGTCCAGGGGCTATGCTGAATACACGATATATGTAGTATTTTCTCTCCATGCTTTAGATTTGGGTGGTCATTACAAATTCATGTTTTGGTTTTAAGCTGTCTGAATCCTTTCTTGGATTTCTCTTACAATTGTCTCTTTATCTGATAGCCTGAGCATTTTTAGATTTCTTAAATCCGGGCTTTCATTGCTTTTAGTGATCAGATGGATTTCTTTTTGATTTATTAATTCTACATGTTTTATGTTTTTGTATGGGATAAATTCGAGCTTAGGATTTTTCTCGATGAATTGGAAAAAGTTTTTTATGTCACCACTTTTTATTGTTTTAAAGTAAAACCCTTCGCTGTCTAATTTGACTCGGAGAATGCGACCAGTGCTTTTTAATGTGAGTAGTCCAAGGATCAGAAAAATTAAGGTTTGCATCCCAAAAAATATGCCTATTGGGGTGATTATTATTTCAAAATAACTTTCTAGCATGCTCCAAAAAGAACCTTCAAAAAGCTCCATCATCAAAAGTGAAAGGCTAAGACTCAGGCCCAAAAGTATGAATAATACCCCAATTGCTATGCTTTGCCAGGTGGGAAGGTAATACTTTTTTTCCATGATTGATCTTTTCTGGAGGGGTTCATTGAATAGGAGGCATAGCTCATAACACCATTATTAAATACTATTCGATAAAAAGTCAAATCCTTTTCACTCAAGCTTTACTTACTTTTTGTCTTCACTCTTAAGTGGTGCGACATACTGAGCTTTTTTGCTCATTCTTAAGATTCCAGATAGCGCATAGAGCACACCCAAGGAAATGAAAATAGATCCCATCACAACGCTAGAATCCAAAAAATAGATTCCTAAAATCACAAAGAGCGTCCCCGAGGCCATGCTGAAATACGCTGTATTTTTAACCTGCCTATTAGAGGCAACCATATTTTTCTCGTTTCGATCAATTATTTTATTGACTAATTCAACTTGCTTTTCGCAGGGGCCTTCGCAGGACAAGCCATCCTTTAACTCCTTGCAACATCCAGGGCAAATTCCCTTTCCACAAGCCTTACAAATTCCAATGGCGTCGTTTTGATGATGAGTGAAACACTTCATGGTTTAAGGTTTTAATTATTGACTTTTCCCGACTTCCCCCTCGTATACTTCCCAAACTCCGGATGCTCCAAGGCATATTCCCCTGAGATAATCGGCCCTTCTTTACAAATCCGAATCCCCGAATCATCCATGCAACACTGGCCACAAATCCCAAAACCGCACTTCATGTAGCGCTCCAAGCTCACCTGACAATCCACTCCAAACTCCTTGGCTATTTTTGCTACTTTCACCATCATCACCTCAGGACCACAGGTGTAAATGCAGATTTTTTTGGAACGATCCACTTTCTCCAAATACTCTTTTAAAACCTCGGTGCAAAATCCATGATGCCCCTTCGACCCATCATCGGTTGAAAAAAGTATTTCGACTCCGAGTTGTTTAAAAAGATCCTCATAAAGCAAATAGTCCTCACTCCTTGCCCCTTGAATCAGGGTCACCTGCTTGCCCGCTTCCGTTGCTCGCTGTGATAGATTCAGCATAGGAGGGGTTCCGTAGCCGCCTCCCACACAAATCAAGTGATCATAGTCTTTGTAGTCAAAGCTCGTTCCATAAGGTCCACGAAAACCTAACTTATCTCCCACTTTGATTTTTTCATGAATCGCCTTGGTGCAATCTCCCGCATCGGCAATCCCCACATGAAACTCCTCTTTGGTTTGCCATCCAATGCTCATGGGCACTTCGTCGATTCCGGGCATCCAGACCATGACAAACTGCCCAGTTTTAGCACGGATGTTGTGTTTAAAAATGTAGGTTTTTAGATTCGGCGAATCCTGGCGGATGGCTGCGACTTTGAAGACGAGTGGTAGTGACATTTTTAAAATGTTGAATATTAAATTTTAAATGTTGAATATTAAATGGCTTTATTTTAAGTTAAAGTGCTTTCTTAATTCTATATTCTAGTTCAATATTTAACATTTAATATTTAATATTTAATATTCTTTAGGGAGCTTATCCCGATCAAAACCCTCCTCATGTGCCAAGCCTACGAGTTCAGACACATTATCAAACCCCTCTTCCTTCATGAAGTCCCGGATTTTGTCGGTGATTTTATCAAAACAGGCCATGTCATAATATAGAATGGCTGAGCCGATGCCTAAAAGAGTGGCTCCAGCCATCATCATTTCGATAGCATCTTGCCCCTTGATCACCCCGCCTGTGCCGATGATGGGGAGTTTGGTGGCCCGGTAAATTTCCCACACGCAGCGCAGTGCAATGGGTTTGATGGCATGACCCGAAACCCCTCCCACTTTGTTGGTCAAAATGGGGCGTCGCATGTGGATGTCGATGACCATTCCCGGTCCCATGGTATTGATGGCGGTGATGGCGTCGGCTCCGTTTGCCTCCGCATGTTTGGCAACGAGGCCGATGTCTGGCACATTGGGCGAAAGTTTGACGGAGATCGGTTTTTTGACAACCTTTCGAATGGCTTTGGTGGCTTGAGCGGTCAAAAAGGGATCGCACGCAATGGGTTTGCCCATCTCGCCATCCACATTGGGACACGAAAAATTGAGTTCCAACATATCCACTGGATACTCATCCATGATCCGAGCGACTTCGACGAGTTCATCTAAATTCCGGCCTCCGATACTCCCGATCATGGGGTTTTCGGGAGCTAGTTTTCGGTATTTTTCAAACTCATGTTTGGCCGAAATGATGCCTTCTCCAGACAAACCAACAGCGTTGATCACACCTCCTGGAAACGTGAGAATGGTGGGGTTGGCGTGGCCTTGTCGCTCATCCATAAAGAGCGTTTTGGCGGTCGCCCCTCCGGCTCCTTTGTTTGCACAATTGGCCAAACTCGAGCCAGTCACGCCTAAATAACCGGAGGCTACTACAGTGGGATTGGGGAAGCCGATGTTGCACAATTGCGTGTTGAGGTTCATTTCACTTTAGTGTTCAAGAACACTTTATCACTTTTACCTCCTTTTTCTAAGTTTTTTAAAATATTTTTGATTTGTTTTTTTAATTGAGGTGCATCAATTTTTACCACTTTCCAAATTTCGTCAATTTCGATTCCATAATATTGATGAATGACAATGCCTCATTCCGGCTATATCCCTCCAAGGGATTGCGGGATAGTTGTCTTTTAAGATTTTTGGTAGATTTTTGGTGGTCTCACCAATGATTTCAATTCTTCTAATGATGGCATCGGTTTTTTTTTCATACTTTTCTAAGGCTTTTTTTGTCACACCTTTAATATAGCCCTCTAGCAATTCCAGACATTCTATTATATGCCCAATGAACATTCTGGGGTCTTTTTTCATAAAATGTATATGGCTTCATTAAGAATATGCTCCCTTAGTCCATGATAGATGGCGCCAAAGGTTCCCACATCTACCTCTCGTTGAATTGCTTCCTCCAATTTTCGCTTCAAACGAGCTCTTTCTAGCAAGCCTTTTTGCTTCATTTCTACCAACAAATCCAAATCACTCGACTTTTTTTTGCTCCCACGGGTCAGTGAGCCAAAAACCGCTGCTTTTTTCACGCCATTTTTTTTGAGGATGGGCAAAATCCGCTCCACAATGTCGGCAATAAAATTGAATTTAAGTGTTTTTTTTGTTGATGATGTAATTGCGCCCCACTTTTTGAGCCTTAATGCGACCATCCTTAATCATGTTAAAAATGGTGACAGTGCTCACCTCTAACAGTTTGGCTGCCTCTGTTGTTGAAATGTAATCTTCCATTATTATTCTTTGAGCATATATTTAAGTTAAATTTAAAGATTAATAGATGCTAAAAAAATTCCCTCATGTTTCTACAATTCACTTTTCTTCAAAGATACTGGGTCGAGGTGAGTTTCTCCACTCATTTACTTTCTGAGGTTATAGATTCTTTTATGGCCACTTGCAATTGCTTTAAAACCTGTCTAAAAAGAAATCTTAGACAGGTTTTAAGCATGAGCGTTCGAACGGGCTGATCAATTGGTGATCAATAGAACACGGTCTTCTAAGGGCGCATTAGGAATGTTGCTGGTATCGTAGTCGTCCATTATAGCAATGACATCTTCAGCCGTGGGATCCTTTGGGAATAAATCAATGTCACTCAACAAGAAGTTGGCTCGATTGGGGTCTGTCATCGGTGCGATAAGAACGTAGCCATTACTGTTTTTACCTTCAAATTTTAAAGGAATATAGAAGTAGGTCCCCATGCAAAATAAATCCTCCGTGACCACGTCTTGATTGGGCTTAGGGGTATTGGGAATTACACCTCCCTGGATATAACCTTTGAGCTCTAACCCTGCACCCTTTTCGTTGACCAGGCATTCAGCTTTTTCGGTTGTACCAGGATAAAATCCAATATTTTGTGCAAAGGCCTCAATAGCATTGACTAATAATTGAGCATTTTCTTCATTTTTATCATTGAAGCCTGGCTCAGGATCCACCAAAACATTTGTTTCATCTTGATCAGCTGGATCATAACTGGCAGCATTATTGCCATCACCGTCGGTGTGGCAGCCTGGGTCTGCTGCATCTAAAAGGCCATCATTGTCATTGTCTTTGCCATCAATACAGGCTGGCTCGTTGCCTTCATCATCATCCTGTGGGTCGTAAGTATTTTTATCGGAGACATCTTTCCAGCAGCCTGGATCCTTTTCATCAATGAGCGCGTCGTTGTCATTATTCATGTCGTCCGAACATTCAGGTTTCTGCTCCTCCTCCTCTTCCTCCTCCTCCTCTTCCTCTTCTTCTTCTTCTTTCTGCTCCTGCTTCTCCTCCTCCTTCTGCTTCTCTTCCTCCTGATCCAATTCATCAAGAATGTCATCTAATTTTTCCAATTGATTGTTGCCCGTTTCAATGTCTTTATAGGTTTGATGAACCACAGCTGCATCACCTAAATAAGCCTTCAACGTACCTGCATTGTATTTGATCATACGGGTGACCATTTCAGCCATTTGCCCCCGGGTAATTTCCTGATTAAAGGCGACAATATCCAAGGGAATAAGATTGGCTTGTGCGGCTTGATTCACCATGTCTTCATACCAAATCTCAGTATCTTCATTATAATCAAAAGCATACGTACGCATAAGAATCTGAAGCGCCTCCACAAAATTCACCCTTCGCCTGCCCTCAAAAAAACCAGAAGGATAACCTTGGATAATATCCTCTCGAATGCCAATGCGAACATAAGGGCTAAACCACTTGCCCATGGGCACATCCTTAAGGTCAACATAAGAATAATTTAAGGATTGATACTCGTTCAACGCGGTGGAGATATCCAGGTCTGTGTAAGCACTTTCCACTATAATCTTCAAAAGCTCATAGCGCTCAATGGGTCGGTCTGCTTGAAAGCTGCCATCAGGATAACCCTCAACAATATTTTGATTCTGAGTGAATTCAATTGCTTCAAAATACTCATGAGTGGGACTCAAATCGATAAAGCCAGCAAAAGAAACTTGTGTGGTCGCCAAAATGGCAATCAATAAGGCAGGTAACTTTTTCATATTTTGTTTATTTACTTTCCGCTCATTATAGCAAAGATAGAACAAAATTTCAAGAAAATGTTTTAGCTCACAAAAAACCTAACTCAAGCTAACGAGCAGGAGATTTTTCACTTGAATAAACTCTGAATGAAATCCTGATGCCATTCTAAATTTCATAAAATATCTGCTGACTTCCCGGACATTTCAGGGGACTGGGAAGAAACGAGCGGGTAAAATGATGATAAAAGGAAAGAAGATGAATCCGCGTCGTGTTCTCCCCAGCCGTTTTTGCTTCGTTT
>JAUHXI010000233.1 GCA_030426875.1 bacterium | reverse complement strand
AGAATCAGGGAAAGACTTACAAGCAACTCCACAGAGATCAACTCACACTTTTTGAAGGTCTCACTTAACTCAACTGATACCCCGTACCCTTGGGTCGGGGTAGATCATTCTTCTTTCATTCAAGTGATCTAGCGATAAAAGCTCGAGCCATCTCAATTCAAAAATTAAACTTATTAATGAGGGTTTCGGGTGGATAATTTGGTCTCAGAAGAGGGGGTGCATGTGGATAAACTGCCCGCGAATGTGATAAAAGTGAGGATTATTAGACCTAAAACGACATTGGTTTTAAAACTTGTGTCCGTAGAATGTCTGATACGGTCATCATGCACTCGAATTTGAAAAGGTTTGTCTATTTTTCGCATTGGAGGGGCTTTAAAATTTGACAGGTTTAATTGTGTCATGATTTCTTAAATAAGCCATTCCTTATTGACACGCATGGAATAAAAATATTACAATTGTTCCTCAAGTTAACCAAATGATGATGAGTACCACCCCAGCACCAACACCAACACAAGTTATTATCAGTGAGGCAGCGGAAGGACTTGATTCAGTGTCATCGTCAGAGCCCAGTGGAATTATAGGGGGGGTCCGCGCTAAACTCCTTAAAAATAGTACATGTCATGCAGAAAGGCTTCAGATAGATCCAAGACTGGTGCCACTAGTTCCAGATAGGAAGCAAAAAATATGTGGTGAAATGCGTAGTATCAAGGAAATTGCCGGAGCGATTCCAAATCTAGAAGCATTTTTTGAGGCAGTTGGCCTTAGAAAAGATCCTAAATTTTTCAAAATAGATGCAGATGGAAGATTATTTATTATTGATGGTTGCCGAGAGGCCTATGGGCAAGGTGAGAATTTTTTTGAAGCCGCAATGAGGCAGAGTTGTATTTGGTATCGTGATGAGCATGGGCAAGTTCGATCTTTGCAACGTGAGGCATTGTACGTGATAAATGAAAGGACTGCAGAAGGTGGGGCTGTAAAGGCTCTTGAATTGACTGATTTTGCTAAAAGCGTAATTCCAATTATGACCAGTCGGCTTCTTCGAGCAAGTCTTGGGGAGAAGGGTGAATTGACGGGTGAATTGACGGGTGAATACCCTACGATTAATGAGGGATTGATGGATGCTTCATCTAGGACTTGGGTACTTGATGATTCATCCGATCACCTGGCTCTCATTGGTGGTTTTTCTATTGAATGGGAAGAGCTTAACATATGTAAATCCTCTCCAGATCATTGCTCTGAAAATCTTGGCTCGCGTGGTCTGCTTGAGGTTAATTTAGACTTCACACCTTTTTTGGTTGATAATGGGGCTCTTTGTGACGAGAGTGATTAGGGTTTACAAAACCGAATCAGAAAACTTCTGATTCACCAATACTCCTGTTATGGAAAGAGTCTTTAATACGTATCAAGGCTAGGTTCCCAGCATTGTCCATCCAAAAAAACACTTGATTAGATCCTTTATTCAACACCCTACCCCACCAACTCAATCATCTTCTCCAAACTCCGACTGGCCCCCTGAATCGTCGCCTTCGGAAGGTCCACAATCTGCTCTGGCCGAGGAGATTTGAGACATTCCAAAATATCCTTCAGCATGATTTTTTTCATGTAAGGACACATCGCACAACTCCCAATGATCTTCTTCTCCTTATTCTCCGTTTTGACCCGATCCGACAAACCACACTCCGTCACCAGCATGTACTCCTCCTCATCCGTCGTGTTCACATAATCAATCATCTGACTTGTACTCCCCATCATGTCCACCTCGTTGATGACTTGCGGATTGCATTCGCTATGAGCCAAAATTTTGGCTTTTGGATAAGCCTTCCGAACCTCTTTGATCTTCTCTGGCGTGAACTCTTCATGCACAATGCAACGCCC
>JAUHXI010000040.1 GCA_030426875.1 bacterium | reverse complement strand
CACTGCAACTGGAGATGTTTTTTTAACTCAGCAGGATAATACTACGTGGCTGGTGAGTATAAAAAATATTTCAGGAGAGGGGACCTTGAGCCTGTTTATGGGTGCAAATACAGCTAGTCATTCCAATGGAAATATCGCAACTGAAGCTGGGCCAAGCGACCCAGTGACTATTTCTAAGGTCACACCTACCTTGCGCCCAACTGCGAATGAAATGCAAGAAAAAGTCATCGATGTTTTGATAAGTGGCACACAAGACCATGTGCCATTTCTTGTTGAAATCACGGGTCAATCCTCCAATTTTAGCACCCTCATTGGGGATTGTAAGACTAAGTATCCCACCATTGATTTTGATTTAGAATACGCTGATCAGGATCAGGATGGCTTGTCTGATCGTATGGAGTGCTATATTTCCTCCAACCCGCTTTCTGCCGATACTGACGCAGATGGTTGCTTGGATGGTTACGAAGTGACCCGCTTCTCAACCAATCCTTTGGCGGCTGAGGATTGTCAACTCAGCGCTCATTCAATTGGAGTCATCACCCCTCAATCAGGGTGGACCATCCCTCATTTAGATATTTTAGGGTTTACCGCTAAAGAAACTCAGGCCGTTCATTTATTCATTAGCCCCGTTTTGGACTCGGGTGAAACCAGTCGCGATATGATTGATTTGGGTGAGATAAATCAATTTACCCCAACCGAAGAGGGCGATCGCTATTTATTTAAACTCACATCAAATGTAAGCCTGTCAGAGGGGCAAACTTATGACTTAGTCGCAGTCGGCATCCTGAACAATGGTCAAAGCATTGTCTCCACTCCGGTTCGTTTTACCTTGAATCAAGAGATTTTTTTAGACCCCCCTCATTTGATTAAGATCAATGAAACATCACTTGAAAGCATTGATTTAAACACAAATCGGATAACCCTAAAAATCACTGAAGACAATACAGTAGTGGTAACGGGACGGGGTGAGCATGGAGCACAAATTGTTGCGATGTGGGGAGATACTGGCTTAAACTCAAGGATTGTTATAGACGATGCATCAGGTCTTTTTTCAATTGAATCCCCCACTGCCCTGGATGTGAACCAAAACCACCGCGTCACACTTTATGCCCTAAGTGAATCTGATGGCATGAGCCTAAGGTCCAAAGATGTATACATTGATTTTTACATAAAAGACACAGGCCTGGATTTTTTACTTATTTTATTGATTGTGATTGTTATGATCGCATTTATTAGTATTCATTACTATAAAAAGCTTAAATAATAAGCAAACATTGACTTAAAATTATAAATAATGTATAATTAAATGAGGTCGAGTTAAAAAAATAATTTATCAAAATACTCATTTACTTAGCTAACCAAAACAAAAAATGAACAAAGTATTACAAAACACCCTTGCGGTCTTAGGGGGTATTGCCCTAGGTGTTGGGGGCTTTTATTTATACATGAGCTCAGCCGCACTGACCGATGATGTGACCGTTTCCTTAACCGTAGCTGGAACCTTGAGCATCAGCGACGATGGGATTGATTTTTCTATTGCCGCTCTTGCCCCAGAGGTTGTCGACACAGGTGAAGTGAATACAATCACGGTTGCCAGTAATGATGCTAACGGTTTCATAACCACTATTTTAGCTGCTGATTTGGACGACAATCCCGGTAAACTTTGTGTGGAAGATGGTGGAGCACCAGGCAGTTGTGCCGTGGGTGCAGAAAACACTTTTGATTTGGATGGGACTTCTAGTTACGTGAGCTTCACCACTGATGCAGGTGCAGGTGGATTGGGCGCCTTATCTGGTGCAACATTTACTGGTTCTGAAACCAAATTGACCACCACAGCTAGCACACTATTCACTGCCACCGAAGAAACCAATTCAGACACGTTTGACATTCATTATGACGCTTATGCTGACAACACCATTCAAGCCGGCGCTGAATTTGAAGGTAACTTTACCTTTACAATTGCTGGGCTTTAGTCAGGATTTTAACTGAGATACCCATTAATTGTAAACCTTATAAAACAGACCCCGCTGATGAATCAATGGAGTCTGTTTTTTGGTTCAATTTCAATGTGGGATGAAAAACGAACAATGATTCAATCGTCTATTCTAAAATCATTTTTATTTTTAATACACACCCCTTATTTCTTCCTTCGTGAAAATATAGCAATCAAGGCGATCACGGCAACAATTCCCAATGCAACGCTCAAGTAAAGGATGACTCTGTCTTGCTCGCCAAACGCTAGCTCAGTAATTAAAACCTGGTCAGAGTACCCATAATCAGCTGTTAAAGTCGCTGTATAGGCTCCAGGTGGGACATCTTTGCTAAGCCAAGTAAATTTGAATTTTTTAGTTTCTCCTGGTGCAATGTAATCAATGTCTTCGGGGATAACAATTTCTGAAACCGTGTGGCCGAAAGCATTGTTTACTACAATCGATCCAGATAACTTTTGCTTGGCAGATCCTTGATTGGTCACAATCAGTTCAAAATTGGTCTCTGCTTCACCAATCTCAAGCATAAAGCTATCGGCAACCAGTCGGTCGTCTATGGTGAATTCAAACTCCTGTGTGATGGGTGGCACTCCCTCTTGATATTCAATATTTAAGACGGCTTTATAATCACCATTTTGAATATTAGTGACCCATTCACCGGTAAAGGTTCTAATGCTATCAGGCAACACATTTCCTTTATTTAAATTGATGGGGATTTTGTCTGAAGTCACAATCACACCCGATTGTGGGTCTTGAAAGGCTCCGATGCCTTTCATGCTTTCCCCAGTTGCCAGGTCAATGATTTCAATCCATCCATGGGGCTTCACGTGGATGTTGCCCGTATTTTTAAAAGTGGCACTAAAGACAAGAGGCTTATCAGTCATCATTTCATCTGGCAACGCGAAGGCCTCTATTTCACCCTGAGGAGTCAAATCTCCTTCAACGGTAAGAATCAAGGTGCTTGCCGCTCTGACATTGACTTTAACAGGACTGTCTTCATCTTTAACTGGTTGGTAGCCCACTAGCACATATTTTCCACCTGCTTCGGCGTCCAGAGGAATGTTAACTGTATATTGAACCTCTTGTGTCTCACCTGCCTTTATAAAAATAGGCTCATCCGAAATATCAATCCACTCAATAGGATCTTGCAGTAAAAAGTCACCAACATCCCCATAAATAGGAGCACCTTGCTCTGAATTTTGCACAAAAGAACTCAAAGATGGTTCAGCATAAAAGTCTTCATCTGTTTCATTGACCACAGTGACTGATCCCTGAAAACTCCCTCCAGGAGGGGAGCTGACTTCGAAACGAATGGGGCGAATCCCAATGGCTGACACGTCTTCTACAAAAGAAGGTAGAGCAAAAACGACTAAAGCTGCCACCGCTAAGCTCGAAAATAGGCTTGCAAGAAAATGGCGTTTCATTTTTTGTTTTGGTTTAAATTGTATCTAGGATCATTATTGCATTGTTTCTGATCAATCTTAAGACGTTTTCGTAAAAGATTTAAATTTAAATTGACAAAAATAAATATTTGTATTTTTTAACTATTTTTACTTTTTTCATTTCTCAATAACTCATGGTGACGCACCCTTCTAATCTTATGAAAGGATGACAACCTTCTAGAAGTGGGCAGTGAACAATCTCAAATAAAGCAAGAATAAACACTGTTTAAAGAGGTGTATGAATTGAGTTAATAACTAAAAATCAACTTTCAAACATCAAATAAAAATGAAGCAACATCTGCCATTCTTCATCGCTGAGCTCGTTAAGCGGTTTCTGATAATAATATTCAGCCCCTGCTTCTAGGCCAATCATTTCAGATGAAAATTGTAAAAGGCTTAAATCTAAAGCCAACTGCTCTTGAGAGTCCATGAACAACCTCCTTCTGATCACCAAAAATTTATTATTCACCAATTCTAGACGATTGTTTTGAATGTCCATGGTGGTCTTTAATTCAATGCCTTCCTTAAGAACAAAGGCATAAAACGTTTCTGGAATGACTTCTGTTTGAATGAGGTCTGGATCATTGTGCTTAAGTTGAACTAACAATGCTACTGGAGAATAAAGCAGGGTGAAAAAAATAACATTGAGTAGTATTAAAATGAAGAAAGCAATTTTAGCGATGATTTTGAGAAATGACAGCATTTCCTTCCTCTATTAAAAGTCTTATGACTTTAAGTAAGACACTACGATAACCCTTTTTTATCAGCCATGCCAGACTTTATTCATGGAATGTCAAATGCCGATTGAGCCAAAAGGCTTTAAAATATTTGACCGACACCTTGTCTACAATATATACTCTGTATTGAAATTCAAATAAAACGGCCTTCCAACACGTTTTATCAACACAAATAAAAATTGAATTATGGCCACCTTGTCTACCACTTATGTCGACCGTGACGAAGCCAGTAAAATATTAAACGTTTCAACTCGAACCATTGATCGCTATGTTCGTAAGTTTAAGCTTAAAACGCGTAAAGATGGACGACGCATTTTAATCAAACGTGATGATGTGGATAAAATCATCCAAGATCAAATTGGACAGTTTGTCGATCTTAAAAACAAGAATTTAGCTGATGCAAGGGCCGAAAAATTAGACAAACAAAATACCAGTATCGCCGTTAAGGATCTGAAGGTGGAATCGTCTAAAAAAGGGGAAAAAATTGAAAAATCAAAGAAAAATGAGGAGCAAGTCTACCGTAATTTGTATAACGAAACGAAGGCTGAACTGAAAGAAAAACAGGAGCGATTGGACGCTGCCACCTACCGTGTGGGCCAGTTGGAGTCCCAAGTGGAAAGCATGGTGCCCATGCTTGAATACACTCGGAAGGAAAAAGAATTGAAAGAGGCCAAAGGGGCTATCGAACAAAAAGAAATTGAAAAAATTCAAATCGTCAGCAAACTCGAAAATCAACTGCGTAGTGAACGAATCGTTAAATGGATTTGGATGTCACTCTTTTCCATACTTTTTGCCATGGGACCTATTTTAATCATGTGGTGGCTCTTTTCTACGCCCTCATGAATTCGATGAATTAAACTCAAACATTAAAAATGATCATCACCAATTTTAAAACATATGCAACAGCCACAGGAAAAGCTGCGATTGATTTAGCAAAGACTCATCAGGATGTAGCGGATGAAACTGGAGCATACATTGGAATTTCGGTTCAAGCTATAGATTTAATGGCTGTGTGTCAGGCAGTGAAGATTCCCGTATGGGCCCAACACATTGATCCAATCAGCCATGGCAGCAATACGGGGCATGTTTTGCCAGAGTTAGTGAAAGAAGCTGGAGCCGTCGGCACCCTATTGAACCATTCTGAACGACGCTTGGAGCGAAGTGTGATTGAAGCCTCACTAAAACGAGCCAAAGAAGTCGGTCTTAAGGTGATTTTGTGTGCTAAAGACGCAGAAGAAGTTGAGAGTTTTGTAGAACTTGAGCCCGATTTTATTGCCTATGAACCCCCGGAATTTATTGGTAGCAAAGACATTTCGGTCGCTACCGGAAAACCTGAAATCATTGAAAAAGCAGCTAAATTAGTTGGACAAGGCAAATTGATTGTGGGTGCAGGGGTAAAAGATGGTCACGATGTCGAAACATCCATTCAATTAGGCGCCCATGGGGTACTTTTAGCCAGTGCCATCACCCGAGCTGAAGATCCAAAAGCCTTGCTGAGGTATTTAGTGAATGGGCTTTCTTAAAAACTTTATCTGAAATCCATCATTAAAATGCCGAGTGCTTCTACTTGCACCTGAGCAGCGCTTCTTTTAGAATGTAAAAGAAAATTCAACGAAGCACCTGTGACATAACGCGTGCCATGCAAAAGAATGAATCAAATAACAAAAACAACCCATGGATTGGTACGATCTTAGTGTGAGCCTACATCTAGAGCGCATTTATTTTGGCAACACCATTCGCCAGTACCTCATCGCACTGTTGATCTTGGTTGGTTTTTTGGTTTTTTTAAAATACTTTAAAAAGAAACTCTTTAAAGGGTTAGAAAAATGGGCTGCGCATACTAAAAGTGACCTGGATGACGAAATCATTCAAATTGTTGAAAAAATCCCAACCTTACTCTACTTTTTTGCGTCACTATTTTTTGCCTTACAAGTCATTCAGGTACATGCATTGATCACCAAAATCGTCAACATCGCCCTAGTTATTTTATTGGTCTATTGGGCAGCAAAAGTTGCCAGCCAAATGATTGAATACGGGCTCTACCACTTAGCTAAAAGTCGTGGTGAAAATGTCTCACGAAAGAAAAATACCACCTACTTAGCCTTGAGCCTGATTGCTCGAATTGTACTGTGGAGTACTGGTTTCTTGCTCATTTTGGCGAATTTAGGGGTGAACATTTCGGCTCTGATTGCTAGCCTAGGAATTGGAGGAATTGCTGTGGCGCTGGCCGTACAAAACGTATTGGGAGACATGTTTAGTTCATTCACCATCTACTTGGACAAACCCTTTGAAATTGGTGATTACATCATTGTGGGAAATCATGAAGGAACAGTTAAAAAAGTAGGCTTAAAATCAACTCGAGTGATTGCCTTACAAGGAGAGGAAATTGTCATTTCGAACAATGAATTAACGAGCACCCGGATTCAAAATTTTAAACGCATGAAAACGCGCCGAATCAGCTTTGATTTTGGGGTCACCTATAGCACTAAGGCTAAAAAACTGGAAAAAATCCCGACAATAGTTGAGACCATCATGTCTAAAATTGACATGGCTCAATTCGACCGGACGCACTTTTTTGAATTTGGAACCTCTAGTCTCAACTTTAGAGTTGTTTATTATGTTCAATCCAGTGTGTTTCAAGACTATATGGACACGCAACAGACCATCAATTTAGAAATTGTGAAAGCCTTTGAAAAAGAAGGGATAGAAATAGCGTTTCCAACGCAAACGGTTTATGTTAAGAAGGATTGAGAAAATCCCCCTTGCCCCCTTTGATAAAGGGGGGAATATTTGGTTTTTCAAAAAAAGGGGGGAGATTTGGCAGATCCCCCTCTTGAGAAAGAGGGGCCAGGGGAGATTTCCCATCAATACGGCCGCGTCGATAGTGGCAATAAATCCTCATCTGTTACTTCTTCAATGGTTTTAGCGTGAGTGAGTTGAAAATCGCCCACTTTTGTCCGCTCCAGGTCAGACAGGTAACCTCCAACGCCTAATTTTTCTCCAATGTCTCTTGCCATGGATCGGATGTAGGTGCCTTTTCCGCAGTCGATGCGGAGCTTGAGTGTGGGCCAAGTGTAGTCGAGGATTTCGATTGCCTTGATGGTGATTTCGACGGGTTTCAACTCAACTTTCTCACCCTTTCGCGCCATTTTATAGGCCCGCTTGCCATCGATTTTTTTGGCGGAGAATTGGGGGGGCATCTGCAAAATATCGCCTTGAAATTGCTTGAGGACTTGTTCGATTTCTTTCAAACCGACTTTTTTGGCTTCAGTATTGGGAATGATCTCCCCTTCGGCATCGTCAGTATTGCTGGTGGCTCCCAGAGTGATCTCACCAACGTATTCTTTGTCTAAACCGGTGAGGCGTTGGGCGAGTTTGGTGCCTTTGCCGAGGCACAGGACGAGGAGGCCAGTGGCCATGGGGTCCAGTGTGCCGGTGTGGCCGACTTTTTTGACATTGAGTTTATTGCGAATTTTGGCAACCACATCAAAGCTGGTCCAGGTTTTGGGCTTGTTGATGAGGAGTAGGCCATTGAGAGGATTGTAAACGCGTGGGGGTTTTTGGGTCATCTAAAAAATGAGTTATACCAAAGAATTATAGCATAAATTATTCCCCTTTAAACACTTTAGCTGGCTCAGGCTCGCCCGTCATTTGACGCCCCCTGCGGTGAGCTCTTACAAAGGTATATCCGGGCTCTAATTTAATCCTAGCTTCCTTAGCTCGAGCAATGGCCTCAGGCGAAGCGGTTTCGCCTGGCTTCAAGCGTCTAGCAAAACCTGCCACCCGATGAAAGATGGTCATTGTGCGTTGGGCATGATCTCGACTCGCACCTTGCTCAGAGGAGTCAGAAATAATAGTTTCAGAAACATAGGGTTCTAAACTTAAATTCAAACCATTTTCTTTAGAAACAGAAGCATTGGAACTAGACGTTTTAGCATCATTTTTTTCCGAACGCGGCGTTACCAACAAACGGTGAGCGTATTTAGCGAAATAATATCGCAACGAATCATCGACTTTTTTCTGATCCGCTTCTGGCAACCAGTGTGACAGCTTATCACCTTCTAGAAGATACAAGTGTTCGACACTGCTAGTTGGCCTTAGCTGACCATTGATTAAATCTAGAGCACCGGTGTTTTTTGGTATGACAGGATGAATGAATGAGCCGTTGCCCTCACCACTGTTTAATGGCCACGATGTGAGCTCCAATTGTTCATCAAGTGCGTAGGCAATGCTGGACTGTGCCCCGTTCTCATCTTCCACAATCAACTCCACTCCAATGTAACCTTCGGGCATTGCTTCATCATAAAAATAGTGAAGCCAAACGGTCGTGCCTTCGGGACTAGGAATTTCTGTGGCTCTGATGCGGGCAAAGTCCAACGCATAGTTTCTATGATTGGCCAATGAATCCTGCATTTCACTCATTTGATCAAGGTCGACTCCATTTGAGTTTTGTTGTAAGTGCTCTCCAAAATTTTGAATGACAGGGCTCTTTCTAGCATCGACCAATCGATGTGAGTTGAGGGCGGCTGGCACATATTGTGCAGGAATGAGGATGACTTTCAATGCCTCATCACTCAGCATCATTTTGTAGGCAAAGGCACATTTTTCGCGTGGCTGTGCTGGATCCCTCAACTCAAAGTCCTCGGGTTTGCCTTCTTCAACAATGCCGATTTTTTTAAATCCTTCAATCAAAAGCGTAAAAGCATGTCGACCTGTTGAAGCGGATGCTTTGCCAAAACTAGAGACTTCTTCATGCATCAATTGGACCAAGCAACCAATCAAGTGGGCATTGTCTTTTAGCTGGTCTAAACAGGCTATAAAAATATCAAGGTAAGCTCGGCCTGTCAGAGCGATTTCGTCACCAGAAGTTGATTCATGTGTGGGTTTTTGTAACAAGTGGACAATGAGGGCCAGTGCATTTTCATCGCTGACTTCGATGAATTCTCTCAGTCGATGCTCCAGATTGGCTTTAGCTCCGGCTGCCACATGGATTTTATTTTCCTCCAATTTTAATTTTCCGGTGGTAGCTTCATTAGGGCTAGTAAGAAGATGTGACAATTCCCTTTCACTTTTGTCCATGTCACCTGTCACTTCACTCAACTCTTTTAAATAGGCATCTAGACTATCTTCACTCACGGCTTCTAATTGCAGGATTTGTTGATTGGGAGGGTAGGGTAAATTACCTTTTTCTTGAGTCCATTCCGCCAAGCTAGTGCGGTATCTAAGCACTCCTTTTTTAGCGGAATGCTTTTTAAATGTCTGACGTAACAAAGTTCTTATTGCCCCACATTCTCTTCCAGAATTTGCTTCAATACACTCCTTCACTTTGCTTCTCAAAAGAATTGAATTCACTCCATTTTCTGACAAAAAAGCGATCAAACTTTCGTCATACTGAGCAAATTGCCAGGCCATTTTAAAACGCTCATCCGGTTCTTGTGGTATATCAAGCAATCTCTCCATAATAATA
>JAUHXI010000232.1 GCA_030426875.1 bacterium | reverse complement strand
CTCCACCACTGGATCGTCTTCAGGGTTTTCTATTTTACAAACAGCGCTACACCCATCTCCTCCCTTCTGATTACCATCGTCGCATTGCTCACTAAATTCCTTGATTCCATCCCCACAAATGGGCGGATTTCCACCTCCACCTCCACCACCCTTGTCATTATCTTCATCTTGGTTATCAAAACAAGCGTTGGTGACGATGCTGCAGGCCACACATTGTAAATTTCCATTGTCATAGCCATAATCGTTACAGGTGAGCCCTCCAAAATTGGCCCCATCACACTGCTCTCCGGGCTCAATGACACCATTTCCGCAAAAAGGAATCGCCGCTTCACCGGCATAAACATTGTGCATTTGATAGGTGTCAGAACTCCCATCAACACTAATGTCCGAGACTGAGTCAAGCAGGATGTAACTGCCAGATTCATTGTGGTCTGAATTATTGGTCAGGCGGCCATAATCCAAGTTATAACTGGCACTTTCGCCCCCTTCGGCCAACACATTGCTGGTTAAAAATGAGGAAATAAGTGTCAAAGCGAACAGAACTAGTGCCGCTAGCTTCGCGCGTGAATGAAAAAGGCGGGTTCTGTCAAAAAAACCTGAACCTTTCACAAAAACGGCGGTTTTTGATTGAAAATTAAAAATAGCGCCACCCCCACTCGTACTGAGTATTTTTTGGCTTTTTGATGGGGCAAAAAAATGATTTTGTTTTTTGGTTTTCAAAGTTTCTTTTTTTGGGACGAAAATCTTATTATTTTAGCAAAAAAAAGCCAAAATGTCTAGCATGTATAATTGCTATAAATTAGTAATATTTCTTAATAAATTTTCAATTTTAAATGAACCATCATGATTCATGACAATTTTTTAGAAGAATTTAATAGATTCTTTATTTTTTGAGCTATAATAAAGTTTTCTCCTGAGCTAAATTATTTTTTAATTTTAAATTCATGGTACCACCGCTTCAACTTTCCCAATGGATACCGGCTTATCAATTGCAAGATCTGAAAAATGCTTTAGATAGATATGATAACTTAAAAGATGTTTCACCTACAAACCAGGATTATAATGAATTTAGGGCTTGTAGAGCCAAGATAAATTCTGTATTGAATCTCTATGTAATTAATAACACCGAACTTGTTAAAGAGTTTGGGTTAACAGAAAGAGAGGTCGGTCTCATTGGTTTTGGTGAAACTATCGATGTTAGGGATGAAGTGAGGGCTGTTTTCAGAATTTATTTAAGAATGATTTCTGACAAACCTGACGATATCCTTCTCACCGCTTTGACACCTAAGGCCTCTAAAGAAGCTCGAGCAAATGCAAGTCGACCTGTTACAAATACTGAAGAAAGTTGAAATGAGTTTAATTTGACATTGCAAAATATAACCCAGAGGCTGATGATGGCTCTGATTGAACAATTGAGGCATTGAATGACTTCACACAAATATCGTCTGCCTAATGCTTGAAGAATGCTTTTACCTAAACTCATCCACACAAGCCTCCCCCATCACATTCACCCCAATCATAAAGTTCACTTCTTGAAAGTTTTCCTCGTTTTTAGCCAACTCCGGATCCAATAAATCCCCACCCACTGGGCCAAAATAACTTGCCTCATACACATGATACAAATCGCTGGCAGCCTCTTCAGTCAGCTCAAATTTCAATTGTCTTAAGATTGCTAGTGATGGCGGGCCCGAAGTTTCATCTTCAAATGCCGCAATCAAAGGCTCAGGATCATTTCCCTCGCAGATATGCGCAACAATAAAAGACCTGTCTAAATCTAGAATGGCTGCATTAAAATCATCAACCAAAGCCCTTGAGCGTTGCCTTGGAGTCAACTCTAGCCCCTCATTTACTTCCTCTGGCTGGCTACAAGCCACCATGGTAAGACTCATGCC
>JAUHXI010000231.1 GCA_030426875.1 bacterium | reverse complement strand
TACCACCCCTGCCAAAAGCGTAGCCCCCAATAAAACCGCCAAGCCATTAATGATTAGATATTGAAGTAGCTTTATCATTGTTTGAAACTTAATTTTTAAAATACCATTCGGGCACACCAATTATCCGTTAGATTGGCTTTTTTGACAACCAATTTTAAATTGAGACATCACTCAATTTTGCACCTTGAATAAACCCACACTTATCTATAAAATAAATCCCGAAACAAAGTTTAAAAACACCCCAATGAGCCAAAAAAAATACAAACGCGTCCTCCTCAAAATTTCTGGAGAAGTTTTCGCCGGAAACTCCGGCCACGGCATTGAAAGCCAGGCCCTTCAAACCATTGGAAATTCAATCGCGGAACTCAGCAAAGAAGGCATACAAGTGGCCGTCGTAAACGGCGCCGGTAATTTGTGGCGCCACCGCGACAATCAAGACTCAACTATCAAACGAAGTATCTCGGACCACATGGGCATGCTAGCCACCGTCATGAATGCCGCCGCCCTCAAAGCCGCCGTAGAAAAAGCAGGTGCCAAGACGAAAGTCCTCTCAGCTATCCCCCACCCTCAACTGACCGAACCCTACGTGATTGAAAGAGGCCTCGATTATTTGCAGCAAGAACAGGTCGTCATTTGCGCAGGTGGAACGGGCAACCCCTACTTCACCACCGACACAGCCGCCGCTTTACGAGCCGTAGAACTGGAGTGCGACGTAATCCTAAAAGCAACCAAGGTAGATGGTGTTTACAGTGCCGACCCAGAAAAAGATCCAAATGCCACGTTATACAAAACGCTCAGCTACGAAGACGCCATCCAAAAAAACCTTAAAGTGATGGATCAAACTGCCTTCTCTTTATGCCGTGAGAACCAAATGAAAATCGTCGTCTTCAACATGCACCAAAAAAATGCTATCCTCAACGCTGCATCTGGTGAAGCAATAGGAACCATCGTTTCCTAAGAGCCTAGATAGGTTCTAATTTTGACCCCTTAACCCATCCTATAGATGTCCGATCAAATTCTAAATGAAGCCAAACAAAAAATGGAAAATGCCATGAAATTCCTCCACGAAGAATACGCCAAATTTCAAACAGGGCGTGCCAATGCAGCCCTCGTTGACTCAATCATGGTTGATTCATTTGGATCTAAAATGCCTCTAAAAGGACTCGCCAGCATCAGCGTTCCGGAATCGAACCAAATCGCCATTCAACCCTGGAACCGGGACCAACTCCCAGCCATCGAAAAAGCCATTCAAGAGGCAAACCTCGGGCTCAATCCAAATAATGATGGCATCACGATACGATTGATCCTCCCACCATTAACCGAAGAGCGACGAAAAGATTTGGTGAAGTTGGTCCACAAATACGCCGAAGATAGCCGGGTATCGGTCCGGAACTCTCGGCATGATGCCCAACACAAACTAAAGCAAATGGAACTGGGTGAGGATGAACTGAAAGGATGGGAGAAAAAGCTTCAAAGCATCGTGGATGACTTCAATAAAAAAATCGAAGACGACTCCAAAGCAAAGGAAAAAGATATTTTGACCATCTAATACAATTTTTTTAACCAATTTGGGGCTCAAATGCTCTAAGCTCCATAAACTTAAATTCAACAATGACATTCCTCATTAACCTCCTCATCTTCCTTTTTATTTTTTCTGGATTAGTCCTGATTCATGAATGGGGTCATTTTTTTATGGCTCGACGCGCTGGTATCAAGGTTGAAGAATTTGGAATTGGCCTACCTCCACGAGCCAAGGCCATCTACAAAGATAAAAAAGGAACCGTGTACTCGATCAACTGGATTCCCTTTGGAGGCTATGTTCGACTATATGGAGAAGATTCAAGTGATAAAAAAATCTTAAAAGCAAGCAATAGCTTCGCCTCAAAAACCAAACTACAACGCACCGGTGTGATTGTGGCTG
>JAUHXI010000039.1 GCA_030426875.1 bacterium | reverse complement strand
TCCATAATATTTGGAGGTTAATTAATATTACTTTAGGTTCAATAGTAAATTAAATTATCTAAAAAACAAATCCAAAACATTTAATAAAATGCCGAACCTCTTCTTATAAAGGTTATAATAAGATTACATAATATAAAAATATATTATAATATAATTTTGATTTTAAGATTTTGAAGATTGGAACGATTAACTCACCTTACGCACTCCTCACCTAAACATCTAACCGTCACAACTTTTTTTGACACAAAATTGTGATGGAAGCAGGTTTTGAAGAATATCCTAAATAATATGGTTTTTGTGAATTGGGGCCCACATCATCTATATAGAGCCCGAGAACGCCAAGAAAGCCTTTGGCTTTATCAAATTTATAAACCTATATCAATGCTATTTTTATTCATTTAGCAAGGGTTCAATCGGATAACTACTGAAATAATTTCCGCCCAATACATCACTTTCTTCATTTTCTTTAAAAGGACTATTAGCTCTAATATCGACCTCATCAGCGACCCGTGTATCATCAAAGAACGTAATTGCTATGCCAATTCCATTTGTATAATCATGACCAATGTGGTGAGCAGGAAACCTTGCCCCTTCATACAAATAATTTACTAGTGACTTACCTTCAACAGAATTAAAACAAGAAATTTGCTCTACGCGATCAACTTTATCCAAAAAACAATTTTTCATAGCTTCTTCTTGATTTTTTTCACTTTCTTTCAAACTAAAAACTATAGGTATCAACGACTCTGTTTCGAATGAGAACACTACCCCCTCCCTTATTTGCTCAGGAATAATTAACTTATTTTTAAATCTATACTCATCACCTGGAATAAAACTACTTATGTGTATGTCATTAACATCATCAATACCTCTATCTAAAGTTATTTCAGTGTCTTTTTTATAAAATATTGGATATATATTTTCTATGCCAATAGGCTTCCTACCCAAGTTTTTTAGTGTGCACTTAACCGGCACATGGATCATTAAACCTGGGGAATCATCACTTACTGACATCAACTTGTCTAAAGCTCGGCAGTCTAAGTCCACCAGGACTTTGTCTTGACTCTTGGTGTAATGAAACTGCAAAACATCTATAAGCAAAGATATTAACGATAATGCTAATGCTATCCAAGCCGTTACATTGATTACTTTTTTCTCGGATTTTTTTTTCATTACTATTGGTTTTACAGTTTTTAATCACTTTTTTTAACACTGTTAATTTTTTCTACTAGCACTCCTAAAGAACTAATTGAAGCAAGGACTCGCTCGTGTCAATCATTGGAACATTCTTCTCATTAGACATAAGTGGCTTTGGATGAATATATCCAATAATAATGCAGCCCGATAAGAGTATACAAAAAATTCTTATTCATTGAAAGTGGTCCGCACCTCATCCATCATTGAGCTCCAGCAAAACCAAACCAGCTTTTGGCTTTATCTAAAGGGTTTTAACCGGTTTTAAATTTTGGGATTCCTGAAGGGATGGAAGGTTTATTTATATAAAAACCAATAAATAACTCCTTTAGTAAGCCGCTTAGTAGTTTATATCTATTCGATTGATCTTTGACAATTGAATATTAACAACACCACTTTCCCATTGAGTCAGGTATACTTCAATAAAAAGAGTGCTAACGAATTTCGTTGATTGCTGTTACACGGTGGCTTGGCTTAATTGTTTCCGAATATACTGGAGCACTAGGCATTGTGCACTGTCAGAAAACTGCCCGAGTTGCTCAGGTGTAGAGGTAACTTGATCCCCCTTAAGCCTATCTAATAAGGTTGTACATACAACAGCTGCTGGTATTCCAGCTCTCAAGCAAAAGGCAGCAAAAGCCGTAGACTCCATTTCAATATTTCTAACACCCTCCTCATGTGCCCTTCTTAAGAAGGCCATTTTTTTGTCCTCATCATAGTTGGGCTCCAGAGCCCCATCCAAACGCCCTTGCCCCTCATAAAAGTCATCTGTACCCATTGTCTTTCCTAATTCAGCCTTAATATTACCACGGGAATCAATAATCCCTTGGGCAAGTTGTCGATCTAATGTTGTAGGATATTCACGTTTTTCACCCAGTTCAATTTGCTCAAATGTAGACTTAAGCATTGCATTTACACCCTCTTCAGCAACAATTACTGTACCCGGTTCTACACCTAAGCCACCAGAAGTTCCAATGCGAATGAATTTCGCATTTCTAGCTCCAGCATAGTCTAGAAGCTTAGCTAGCTCATGGAGTAAAATAGACATTGATGGCATACCCATTCCATGTGAAACAGAAATAACAGGTCCAACTTTAAACATTGAAAATCGCTCAGTTTTACCGATTGGTTGAGCTCCACCTTCCGGAATACCAAGTCCTAAAAACTCAGCCGCTTTATTAGCAAAGTTTTCTGCCCTCACAGGACTACCACCCATACAGACATACTGAACGTCCCCAAACATAGCTTCTAAATCCATATTCGTATCCAGACCAAGATGGTATAAAAAGTCTTGATTAAGTTCATCTAGATGATGATTTCGTGCGTCAGGTTTCATGTTGGGGGGTTAGACAAGATTCGATCTTATATTTAAATACTAAGTTTTGCAATAATAAAATTAATTCGCTAGAAAAACTTATATGAAATATGATATCGAAACCTAATCTTACCCTAAAGGATGCTTCCCAATCTGCTCCTGAAGCATTGTAACACTCGTAGAAAGATAAATAGTAGTGGTTTTAATATCACTATGCCCCATCATCTTCTGCAAGCTAAATAGATCACAACCGCCCTCCAGCATCAGCGTAGCAAAGGTATGTCTCAGCTTATGAGGGGAAAAATTAATTCCTGTTACCTTTTTAAGTCTGGCCACCACTCCTTTCACACCTTCATAAGTCAGCGGGGCATCACCGCGAAGTGTCGTAAAAAAGTAAATACTTTGCTTATCCAATCGCTTTCTATCCTGAATGAACTTGTCCAAACTCTCGTAAAGTTTGCTGCACACTGGCACAAGCCTGTCTTTTCCACCCTTCCCATCTTTTATCAAAATCACTCTATTCTCCATATTAATCTCATGGAACTTCAAATTCAAAAGCTCCCGTATCCGAAGCCCTGAATAAATCAGCATCGCTATGATTGCCTTATTCCTGTAGCGAGTGTGCTGATACTTGGATGGCACATTAAAAGCGTAGTCTAAAAGCGTCTGTGCCTCCTGCTTAGAAATGCTCTTAGGCAACTTCTGCTCAAGACGAGGTTTTTTTATCGGCATGATTGGATTGTCTTTAAGATATCCATTCTCCACACACCACTTTAAAAAGGATTTGAGAGCCTTGTATCGCCCCAGCATGGTATCAGCCGTCCAATCTCCCTTAGAACGCTTGGTGTAGAACCAATGACGAATCTTTTCAGTGCTTATTTGGTGAATGTGAGTAATCTGACCCTCATTGAATCGCAAAAACTGCCCTATGGCCTCTTTGTACCATTTGATGGTCGCAGGGCGATAATTTTGGGAGTAAATGCACTCATCACAGAACTGCTGATGAAGCTCTAATATTTCATTTTTCATAAGACCAAAGGACTACAGGCTATTGGCCTGGGGTTCCTGGCGAATGATTCAACCCTTGATTTTTGGCTTAAATAAGGCTAATTGGTGTCACCAGCTGGAATTGAACCAGCGACCTCAGGCTTATGAGTCCTGCGCTCTAACCAACTGAGCTATGGTGACACATTTTTTATAAGTTTTAAATTTTTAATTCTAAATTTTAAAACTATTTTCTAAGAGCTGTATTTAAATCATTCGAAATTACTACAGCTCAACCAACTTACCCTTTTTCCTTCTCCATTTCAAGCTTTTTTACTACAATAGAATAAATAACAAAATGACATGTACGACAGTATCCTTCAATTCTTTGGAACACATCAAGCTAAAATACTAACCTTACACATTTTAGGAACCGCCTTAGGTCTGGGGGGTGCCACCATTTCAGATATCCTATTTATAAAATTCCTCAAAGACCACCGCATCTCCGAAAAAGAACATGAAGTACTCAATATACTAAAAACCATCGTTCTGGGTGCTCTTTTTATCATCATACTCAGCGGATTAGCCTTATACCTACCCAATACAGCCATTTACAATCAGTCTGCACCGTTTTTAGCCAAAGCCTCCGCAGTCTTAGTGGTGACGATTAATGGCATTGCACTCCACCTTTTTGTGGCTCCACATCTGATTCACCTCAATCTAAAGCATCACCAAAAAATGGGTCGAGCCTGGCACCGATTGGCCTTTTCCCTAGGTGGCATTTCATTCGTGTCCTGGTACACCGTTTTTTTAATCGCAATGCTAAAAACTCTAATCAACTGGTCTTTCCTTAGCCTCATTATACTTTACCTAATTTTATTGATTGTTGGGGTTTTAGGGAGTCAAGCAGCTGAAGCTTTGTTGAGTCAAAGGGCCAAGAGAAATGAAGCTAAAAGCACTTAATTCAAAAGTTAAAATGTGCCCTTCAATTATTTTTTTGAGTGATGTTTTTTTTGGTTTTTTTATTGGAATGATTGAATAATTTTAATTTATAAGCCACAAAAATAAGAATGAAAAAATTAAAGGCTGTTAAAACTACAAAAGGCAGCCTCCAGTACAATAAATGAGGTTGCAATTCTGGATTCGTAAACACAAAGTAAACATCCCCAACAATCAAAGCCAATTCGACCAAAATGCCCAATTGAATTGAATTACGGGTCACATCCAACTCACGTCGCTGCATTCCTATCAGCGTTTGATATCCCATCAGTGCAGATATCGCTGTTAGAAACAAAAAATCAGTCCGCCATGGCATCCTTAAAATAAGATCAGCATACCCTAAAAATTTAAGAAGGAAGTCGGCGAAGAATTGAAAAAGGACGCTAAAACATAAAAAGAACACCAAATCAATAACCACGTCAGGAACGTGCTTCAACTTTCCCTCATCCTTTTGAATCAGACGTTTAGTGCACTTATCTAAAATGCGATGCAGACGGTAAAAAATCGGCTCAATGGATTTCATTCAATTGTTTTTATCATTTAAATAAAAATAGCAGAATATTGGGATTTTAAAAAGTTGAATTTTACCTGAAAATCAGCTATTTTAATTAAAATTTTTACAAACGCATGAAAAACATCAAGGTCGGCATCTTAGGCGGAGGACAATTGGGACTCCTTCTGGCTCAAGCCGGCATCCAATTCCCGATCTTTATTTCTATTTACGACCCGGACCCAGAGTGCCCGGCTGCGGCTCACACTCAAAATTTCGTTCAAGGAAAGTTTGATGATTACGAGGCCATTTTAAAATTTGGCATGGAACATGAGATCATTTTATTCGAGACAGAACAAGTGAATGTAGACGCCTTGCTTGAGCTGCAAAAACGTGGAAAAAAAGTAGCTTCTTCTCCTCAAACTTTGGAATGGATTCAAGATAAGGGAAGGCAGAAGCAAGTTTTAAAAGAAGCTGGATTGCCAGTCCCCCATTTTGAAGATGCTCCTGCTGATAAAATTCGTGAATATGACGGGCCCTTTCCCATCGTTCAAAAATGGCGAACCGGTGGTTATGACGGCTATGGAGTTCAAATTCATTTAGACAAAGCTTCAATTCAAAAAGCGCCTGAGGTGGACTCGATTCTGGAAGAAAAAATTGATATCGACAAAGAAATTGGGGTACTCGTCGCTCGGAATGAAGCCGGAGAAATCGCGGTTTATCCTCCTGTCGAAATGGTGTTCGATCCGGAGGCCAATCTGGTCGATTACCTCATCGCTCCCGCCAGAATTGAGGAGAATTTAGAAAGGGTGATGAAAGCACTGGCTGAAAAAATGGCTGAAAAAATGGAATTCATCGGTATTTATGCCATTGAGTTTTTCATCGACAGGAACGGTAAAATTTTTGTGAATGAAATCTCACCTCGCCCCCACAACAGCGGACATCACACGATTTCTGCCAATGTCACCTCTCAATATGAACAACAACTTCGCATCGTCCTGGGACTCCCTCTTGGTTCGGCCCAGCAAATCAGCCCTTGTGTGTTGGTGAATTTATTGGCGGATCAGTCAACGGGAGACACACATTATGTTGGACTAGAAGAAGCCTATCGCATTCCCAATGTGCAGTACACATTTTATGGAAAGCAGACCGTTCGGCCGTCTCGAAAAATGGGCCATGCTCTGATTTTAGAAAAAACCCTTGAAAAAGCAGTGGAAAGGATGAATGATATCCGTAGCACCTTAACCATCACCAGTCATGAGTAACACCCCCTTAGTTGGCATCATCATGGGCAGCGATTCAGATTTAACCGTCATGCAAGCGGCTGTTGATATCCTAAAAGAATTTAACATTGATCACGAAGTCACAGTCGTCTCGGCCCACCGTACGCCTGAGCGAATGATGGAATATGGAAAATCAGCAGTAGAAAGAGGTCTAAAAGTGATCATTGCGGGGGCAGGCGGAGCCGCTCACCTTCCGGGAATGATGGCTTCCATCACCACCCTACCAGTCATCGGTGTACCAGTTCACTCCAGCAATTCTATCCAAGGCATTGACTCACTCCTTTCGATTGTACAGATGCCAGGCGGGGTTCCTGTGGCTACGGTTGGGGTGGACAATTCTAAAAATGCTGGCTTACTTGCCGCTCGCATTTTGGGAACAAATGATTCATCCATTGCTAAAAAAGTCGAAGAATATGCTCAAAAACAGAAGGAGCGAGTGATGGAGAAGGTAGAAAAAATGAGAATAAAATAAAAGATAGAGGTTATGTTTCAAAAGTTAAGCACGATCACCCACCACTGACCACTCATAAAAAATGCCCTCACCAAAGAAGACGAAACTCAACCTCCTGGCCCCCCTCACCGTGAGCATGGTGGTCATCACCCTTGGAGCCGCGTTTGGCGTGCTATCAGGCCGTGGCGCCTTGATTGGGATGATATCCACCTGTCTGATCGCTCTGATTACAGCCCTGATCGGAGGCTCACGCTACGGCGTCAGCTCCCCCACCGGTCCTATGACAGCTGCCATTGGGGCTATTTTAGTGCTTGACCAACGGTGGCTACAGTCCCATGTGAGTGATATGGATGTGGTGGGACTAACGAATCTAACCTTGTTAGTCGCCGCGGTTATTTTGATCATACTAGTGCTCTTAAAAGTGCACCGACTGGTCAAATGGGTGCCAAATCTGGTGATTTCAGGCTTTGTGAATGGGATTGCACTACTCATCATCCTCGCCCAATTTCGGAGCATGGAACTCACAGCAGATTGGATTGTGATGGGTCTGACCTTAACACTTGCCATTGGCATGAATCAGTTTAGCAAACGCTTCAAACACATGGCATGGCGGATGCTGAGCGGGTCTTTTTTTGTAATTGTTTTGATGAGCCTCCTCAGCTGGATCATAAAAGCTCCCGTGAGTTACATTGAAATAGAGTCTGCCTCACTTTCAAACCTGATCAGCCTTCCCCCTTTACAAGCCGTCAATTTAGAAACCCTGTGGATCATTCTACCCTTAGCCTTTGAGCTTGCTTTGATCGCCCTGCTAGACACCTTGTTGACTGCGATCATTATGGACAAAAAAAGTAAGCGAAAAACCAAAATGGCACGAGAACTATCGGGACAAAGCCTGTCTCTTTTTGGAGTGAGTTTGATTGGGGGGATCCCCGGCGCCCAATCAACCGTGCCCTCCATGATGATGCTACAGGAAGGTGGCCATCACCGGCTTTCGAAGCTGATATTGGCTGGTTTTTGCTTGTTTTTCACCTTCCTATTTGCCGACGCCATTCAATTTGTCCCCCTGGCTGTTTTTGGAGGTATCATCTTAAAAATCGCCTTGGATGTGGCTGATTTCACCTCTATAAAAAGTTTATTGAAATCACCTCCTAAACACAAATGGGTGAGACTTTTTGTGACCTTAGGCACAGCACTGTCTACCGTTTTTTTGAGCTTGAATTTGGCTGTGATTTTTTTCACTGCCACTTTTGTCTTTTGGAATGGTCTAGCACCCAAACGATTGAGGATTGCTGATTTAAAAACAGACAAAGAATCTGAAGGATTATCGGATGAGATTTAAGGTGAGAGCAGCATTGAACAATGCCAGATCAACCCCTGCTTCCAAAAATTTTCCACAATAAATCACCAAAGGCACTATGAAGAAAGGCAAGGATTAAGCCAATAAAAAG
Source organism: bacterium (assembly GCA_030426875.1). Lineage (GTDB taxonomy): Bacteria > Patescibacteriota > Gracilibacteria > UM-FILTER-43-11 > UM-FILTER-43-11 > JAUHWS01. The sequence continues at coordinate 1,810 of JAUHXI010000039.1, read as the reverse complement.
CATTTTATCAAAAAGATAATGAGCACAAAGTGGGCCCTATTTTTGCCTCTCTAATAACCTACATTTATCGACAAGAAGACATTGAATTTTCACTTGTCAATTGCTTTTCTATTGCCTTTTGCATTTTTGATGTGCGACACAAGTTCACCACGATCTAAATCTGCAACTTAAAGGGAGGCCACTTGACTCACCCGTAAGCCACAGCGTATCCAAGTGAAATCATGCGTCTGTATTTTGTATTTTCTGTAGATTGAATGATTTTTGGGATCCTCTAAAGGGTCTTGATTTATGTGGTCGAGGTATTTTTTAATCTCAACTCATTTTTCGCTTCACTCAATAATCCTACTTTATTCATCGTTGATTCACTTATATACTAAAGTCAGTTTCTAGCTTTATGCTTACTTTGGTATGAATGCAATTTTTTGTTTTTTATAGGGGTTGAAGTTTGGTTTGAAACGAGTTGTAGGAAATAGCTATTTAATTTAAATCCCCTTTATGAGCACAATAAGAAAGCAAGTAATAGCAATGGGAGGAGGAGGTTTTTCAATGGAGCCAGGAAACAAGCGATTGGATCAATATATTCTAAACCAGTCCAATAAAAAGAAACCAAGAATTTGCCTTATTCCGACGGCCAGCGGAGATTCAAAGGGATATATAAAAAGGTTTTACAACTGCTTTAGTAAAATGAATTGTGCACCAACTCACCTCTCACTTTTTAAGCCCAATTTTGATAATTTGGAATCTTTTATTCTGAACCAAGACATTATTTATGTTGGTGGTGGTAATACAAGAAACCTTCTCCTTTTATGGAAGGATTGGGAGTTGGACAAAATACTCAAAAAAGCATACAAAAAGGGGGTTATTTTGACAGGTTTGAGTGCCGGCTCAATATGCTGGTTTGAAGATGGAATAACTGATCCTTTGAATGCACCACTTTATAAACTGAATTGTCTTGGAATAATAAAAGGTAGCCATTGCCCTCATTATGACGGAGAGGCAAAAAGGAGACCTGCGTACCATCTTCTAATAAAAAGTGGTAAAGCAAAGCCGGGTTTCGCTATGGATGATGGCGCAGCAATTCATTTTTTTGATGGTAAGGTAAAACATGCTATATCCTCTAGAAAAAAGGCAAAGGCATACAGGGTAACCATTGAAAAACAAAAGATTAAAGAAGAGATATTGGAAACCCATTACTTAAAGGTGGACGGAAATTTAAATTAAATAGCTACATCCCACAACAAAGTTTGTGCGGTTAATAAATTCTGATTGGTTTTAAAGTAGATGTACCAGAATTTATTCACCCAAATTAGCCAATGTTGAGGAAAATTATAACATCGGCCAACTTCGTACAAACTTGAACGTTAAGTGAAATAATTTATTTATTCTTTTATAATTTTATGAGTACAATTCAGAAAATAATCAGATTCTTTGTATCTGCTGAAACTTTTTCTAAGATGGAGTCAGCATCTAAAAAATGGTACTTCCATTGTGAATGTGGGAATGAATGTAACATTTGGGAAATTGGTGGAATAAGATATAAAGCAGCAGGTAATCCTATAAAAGCCGCAAGATGTCCAAAGTGTCATAAAGTTGCCATGAGAAAACTGCACAAAAAATAAATAAATTACATCGCCTAACAACCCCCTAAGTGGCTCCATTCCTGACGTCATCTCGACCCAAATTTGCCAATGTTTATGATATTCTAACATCGTCAAACTTCACCTAGTGCGCGGACGTTAGCGGAAATAAAAATAGTAAAAAAATTTAAACAATCTTCAATATGACTAAATCACCAATTAAACTAATGCAA
>JAUHXI010000038.1 GCA_030426875.1 bacterium | reverse complement strand
AGCAGCAATGGATGACATCGTGTCTCCAGGACTCACTGCATAAGCATACAAATCACCCAACTGACTACGATCTCCCTCTTGTAGGTTAATATTTGGCTTTAAAAAAATACCCTCCTCAAACTCAAGCATTGCGATATCACCAGGACTACGCTGACTCAAAAGCTCTTCAAGCGTCTGCCCCTGATTCAACAAATCATCATAACTCGTATTTCCGTAGACTGAATACTGATCCAAAGACGTGATGGAAGTGATGATCAAGAAGGCAAAAGCAAAAGCAAAAACACGTCTGAAAAAACGCTTATTAAAGTCCACTTTACCAGCCTTATCCTCAGAAGGAGGGGGCAAGTCATTCATTTTAGAAGCATCGTGCGGCGAGGACGGAACATCCAAACCAAGCTTTGCGTGACGCGCTGATCGTGCCTCATTATTTATGGGTTCTTTATCGATGAGTCAAAACTAAAGAATAAACCTGAGTCACTGAATCCATCCCTTAAATCTTCACGGCCGACAGTTATTCTGCCATTTTTTATGTCATTAGGCAAGGCATTAGAATTGTTAAAAAACAGTAAATGTGTTAAAATAAACGGATAAAATCACATGCTTGAATTCTAACTCAGGTCACGCGCTTCGCACCCAATCATAGCCAACCCTTATGATAAGCTCCAGCAAAAGAATAATGGGAAAAGCTTACCGCTTCTAAACATTGTAAAAATAAGTGAGCACTAGAGGGTTGAATAATAAACAAGTTTGGAATTTGGAAATTAAAAAATATGACCCCACTCCTAAAAATAATAGGGCTTGCTCTGATCACACCCCTATTTTTTGGAAGTTATTTTTATCTGAAAAAGCCAGGTCAAAAATCAATCAAACAAAGTCTGGGCATTTTTTTAATGGGCACCGTTTCAATTTTACCTGTCATCCTATTCCATAAATGGGTATTGGCCAATTGGATTTTCAAATTAAAGGGGAAATGGCCCATCCTAGAAAACTCCTTCTTGGAATCAACCGTGCAACTAGGCATATTGGTGTTATTCATCCTGACCTTCGTGACGATATTTGGGTTTTTGAACACATTATTCAAACCCATTCAAAAAAAAGGCACAAGGCGTTATCATGTGCCAATTTTTAAAAAACTCTACAATTTGACCCCCATTTTGCTTTTCTTTTTGGGTATTTTGAGCCTCGAAGGCCTCACACATATATTTGGCGGACAAACCTTTGTGCTCTCAACCGCAGGCGCCATCATTGTTTTTGCCGTTTTGGAAGAATACTTTAAATACACCATCAATCCATTCTTGGTGAACCAAAAGATCCATGCCGTGGGATCAGCCATGGTCAACGCGCTGTACGTGGGCTTAGCCTTTGCTTTTGTAGAAAACATCCTCTTCTTTTACGTGAATTACGGCTCACCCGATTTTCAAAGAATTGTGATTTATCGGTCGATTTTCACCACCCTACTGCACGTGTGTGCTTCAGGGATTTTAGGCTATTTTTATGGAACCACTCTATTTTCTAATTCCATTTTAGCCAATTATGAAATTGAAAAAGGCAAATACAACCTTCCTTTTTGGGTGAGAGCCATCTTTAAAAAGGAAACCATTTTTAAATCCATCTCAGTCAACCAAGGATTTTTCATCGCCTCTTTAGTCCATGCAGGTTTTAACCTATTTTTAAATTTAGGAATGAGAAATCTAGCCTCAGGCATCGTCATTGTTTTAGCCATAACGGTCTTAAGATTACTCCACGCCAAACCCAATCAAATTCAATACGGCTTAATCGGAAGCAACACCATGCCTCAACTGGATTTTGAAAAATTACGCCTACAAATCGCAGTTCTAAAAGCCCAAAAAGAAATCCAACAAGAGCGATATGGTGGAACCCACGCCACAGTACAATAAATACAATGCAATTGATGAACACTGAACAAAGGAGTGGAGATTTGTGATTAAATATTCATGTCCCACACTTTTCACTTAAATTTCTAACCCTCACAACCTTTTATTAGCTGTTAAAAAAACCATCCCTTTTTAGCTCCGCTAAAAATAAAAGTCTAACAGCTAAAGGCTAACAGCTCCTAAAGCTAGGAGTATGCGTAAAATGAGTTAAATAAAAAAAGCCTCACCATTTACGATGAGGCTTTTTTAAATGAAGCAAGGTGTATCAACAATTGATCAAACTAGTTAGCTAGCAGATTCAATGTATCCTTAACCTCAAGAACATCACTATTAGATGGAAGGGCAATGCCATATTCTATAAGAGTAGCACTATTTGGCTCAGAAGATGGATTAGTTATATTAGTTTTACCATCATGATCTGAATCACCACCAGTCATGCTTGTAGCAGGGCCGGAATCGGACAGTGTAGTGACATTTAAATCATTAGTCGAACTAGTCGCATCATTAGAATCAGCATCTTTAAACGAACTACCACCAAGAGAAACGGTAAACTTAGTCTCAGAATTACCAGTCTCTGGGGTGGTCAACTTCATTTGAGAATTTTCCAACTGCATTTGCTGTTGGGTAATAACCGCATCTAAAACGTCTGCATTGGCCGCTTCATTTACGGCTTCCGCCTTCATCATCTGAAGCTCAGTCTTCATCGTAGCCAACTCAGTTTGAAGCTCCGTCACCTGCAATTCAGAAGCTGTAAACGCTTGTTCAGCCACTTTGAGTTCATCCATTGCAGTATTCAAAGTCACTTGAGCAATTTGAAGGTCAGCCTTAGCTTGATTCAGCTCAGTTTCAAGAGATAAGACTTGATTTTGAGCCATCACAGACTCAGAACTAGTCACAGCCATAGAATCGGCTAATTTTGCCTCTTGAGCAGTGATTTCAGCCTTCAATGTATCGATGTCAGACTTCAATGTAGTCACTTCGGCCTTTGAAAGGGTCAATTCAGCCTGAAGTGCAGCCGCCTCTAAACGATTAGAAGTCAGCTTTAATTCTGATTCTAAAGCAGCCACATTTTCTTGAGCCAAAGCCAATTCAGACTGCTTTTGATCCAATGATTCATTCACAACAACAATCTTATATTTATAATCACTGTCAGAAGCCTGTTGGGTGTTAGCATTTGAAAGGTTTAACTGATTCTCAAGGGCATTAACAGCCGATTGAGCATTAGCCACTTCCAACTCAGCTGTAGCAACCTTAGTCTTTGCTTGAGCCACGGCCGACTGCTTCAACGTCATCTCAGTTTGAGCCGCGTTGAGCTGGCTTTCCATGTCATTCACTTGAGCCTGAATCTGAGTCACAGCCACCTCTGATGAGCGGGCACTGGCCTTAAGGTTCAAAAGTTCAGACTGTTGAACTTCCAAACTTTCAGACATCAAATCCATTTGATAAGACTCAATCGCACTGATGTCATTGGTCAACGTAAACGTGTCAGAAATGGCCATATTGCGACCCGTCATCATACCAAAAAAGTAATCCCCATTGGCAAATTCATCCAACGAAACATTGGTTTTTTCGCCATAAAGTTGGGTCAGCTTGACCGCTTCACCATCAGATTTATTAGCAGGGACTAAATAAATAGAAGCCTGATCTTGAGAGTCACCGTTATCCCAGGTAACACTGAACGGCTCACCACTATAAACGACATCTGCCGCTTCAAAGGTAAAACCTGGTTCATTTCCAAGTAGAGATGAAACATCACCCACCATCATACTTGAGTTGGCTGGGTCATGAAAATCTGCTACTCTTTCACCAGTATCGCCACCAAGGCTGACTCCAACCACGGCCACCAAAACGGCACCAATCACATATCCGATACGATTATTGGACACGTGCTTAAAAAATTTGTTTCTCATATTTGTTTTTGTTTTAAGAAATAAATGATTGAGAAGTAATATAATAACACAAAAATAAATATATTGCAAGTATAATGTCCAAATTTCCCTTCATATTTTCGGCCGGACTCGTCCCCATCATATTGTGGGGAGCTTATTTTTATGCCAAAAATCCCCGCAAACAACCCATCAAAGAAATCATTAAAATTTTTATTCTAGGAATGTTCTCCATCGTTCCTGTCATCATCTTCGACAAATGGTTCTCCCGTCAATTCATTGGAGAATTGCAAGAAATCTGGCCTTTTTTAAACCACTTACTCGCCCACGCGATCTTACAACTAGGCCTACTCATCCTCTTCATCATTACCTTTGTCCTGCTCTTCACCGTTATCAGTGCCATAGGCCTTAAGTGTTTTTATCACCTCAAATGGTCAAAAACCTTTACCATCCTTTACAACAAACTCTACAGCTTGAGCCCCATACTGATTTTCTTTAGCATTTTTTTAATCATAGAAGTGGCCTTCAACCTAGGAAAAGCAGAAAGTTTTATTTTATCATTTGCAGGCAGCAGCATCATTTTTGCCATTTCTGAAGAATATTTCAAATACATCATCAACCCTTTTTTGGTTTATAAAAAAATCCACTCAGTGGGCAACGCCATGGTCAATGCCCTTTATGTAGGACTGGCCTTTGCTTTTGTAGAAAACATCCTCTTCTTTTATTTTAGCTTTGGGTCTGACGAATTCACCACTCTGTTCTTATATCGGTCTTTTTTCACCACCCTACTGCACGTGGGAACCTCGGGAATCTTAGGATATTTTTATGGCATCTCCTTATTTTCAGAATCAATGCTGACCAATTATGAGATTGAAAAAAGTGAATACCACATTCCTATTTTTCTAAGAAAAAGCGCTAATAAAGAAAATATTTTCAAATCGATCTCCATCACCCAAGGCTTCTTTTTAGCAGCCCTATTGCATGCTCTATTCAATTTATTGCTCAACTTACAAGTTGGTGGAACGCTCAACATAGCCCTAACCAAAGTACTTCCAGCCGCTTTAGCAGTATTCTTAGCCATCACTGTAACCCTCTTGATCCGCTCAAAAAACTGCCAAATCCAATACGGCCTAATTGGCAGCAAAGCCATGCCCGAAGCTGATTTTGAAAAATTAAGGCTCCAGATTTCAGTCCTACAACACACCAAAGAAATCCAAAAAGCCAATCAAACAGCGGCTGAAGCAAATGAAAACCATTAAAATAAAAACAGGAAGAGGATAAACAAAATCAAAGCTAGCAAAAAAATCGCAACCAATAAAAATGAACCTTTCTGACGAGGGATTTCAAAGCGATCCGTCAGTTGATCAGAACTCGACTCTCCTGGGATCCACTCCCCTCTAAAATATTGTTTAAATGCCTCTAAATAAGCCTGTTTTTGTTTTAATTCACTAGGAATAGCAAGATACTTTGCCCGTTTGGGTTGATTGAAATCATCTTGAATGGCCAAAAATATGAGTTGACCACCCAGTGTATTCTCAAGAAAAGAATTGGGCTCCACCAAACCAGCACCTACAATATGAGGCCAAGAATATGCCTCACAATGCTTGTCAACAAACATTTTAATGGAAGAAGAGTCAATCTCAATCCGCACACTGGGTTTTTTTGGAAAGGTAAAGGTGCTCATTACTATTTACAATAAAGTATTATACTCCACGGTAAATTTAATCCAATGATAAAGAAGAGTCAACAAAACTCAAAATTTTCGCAACAATATAAAAATCCCTTACAAAGACAATAATATACACTGATTAGGTTTTATTTTTCTCATCCTTAAAATCATTCAGCTCTTTCATAAAAGGCTGCATGTCTTTTAGCAAGACCGCATCTGGATTATTCCGAATCACCATCCCATCCAAAAACATCATACTTTTGATGATCGCGAACATGCTTTTCTCAAACCGCATGCCACTTTTAACACCCAATTTTATCGTTTGCATCATCTTTTTAGTCATACTGACCTCCGAAACACTGGTCCCATCAAAATCAGCATAGAGAGACTTAAATTTTGCCTTAAAATCTTCAATTTCGCTTTCTTTGAGCCGTTTTTTCGCCATTTTGTTAAGATTTTCTGCTGCATGCTCATAATCGTACTGACTCAACTTATCAAAAAAATCAAACAAACCATGCTGCATTCTAGAACTCACATGGCTAACAGCCCCCGTATCAATAAAGTATATTTTGTCGTCGTGGAACATCAAGTTACCGGGGTGGATGTCGCCATGAAAGGTGCCAATGTTGAAAATATAAAAGCCGTGAATATGGAACAGCTTCAATAGTGTTTCATACTTCATTTCGTGGTCTAAAAGTTCATCAAAGGTTTTACCTGGAATAAACTCGGATACCATTACATTTTCTGAAGACAATTCAGGATAAATTTTAGGAAACGCCAATTTATTTAGGCCATAAGTGTTTTTGTTTTTTTCATAAATCTCTCTGAGTGTGTTCTGCCCTTCAATCTCATTGAGCAGATTGAGCTCTCTTAATGTATAGTCTTCAATGTGCTCCAAGACGGCAATAGGATCAAAAACCCCCTTTAATTTCCGATAAAAAAAGATAGCCAGTCTAAAAAGCCATTTTACTTTTTTCACATCTTTTTTAAACGCCGCCTTAAAGTCTGCCTTAACGACCTTAATGACCACCTCTGTTCCATCCTTGAGTTGCGCCCGATGCACCTGACCAATAGAAGCCGAAGCAAGGGGATTTTTATCAATTGTTTTAAACTGAGACTGATCCACTTGTTCCAAAACTGACTCCGAAGGAATGGGAGTGGTTTTTTGGTAAAGCTTAGCAAGCTCTCGACATTTTTCAACTGGCAAAAAGTCCAAACGGAGCGCATGCACTTGGCCAATTTTTATAGCCAAAAGCCCCATTTTTTGAATCGCTTCAAGATTTAACTCTTTTCGACCATAAATCATCCGTACGAGCTGGATGAATTGGAAAATACTCATAAAATTTATTTAAAATTAAAGCAAGTGAAAAGAATCTTAAAAACGACTACGCTCTACTTTTTTGGATAATTTTTATTGAGCGTTTCATAGTCAATACCATACTTATCAGAAATCAAATTAGAAGAAATTCGAGATGATTCATAAATAGTGGGTAAACTTGAGCCAGGATGAGTGCCACCACCAACCAAATAACAATTATCAAACTCTTCAAATTCATTTCGAGGCCTAAGATAGAGCATTTGATCCAAAGTATGAGAAAGATTAAAAACAGCTCCCAAATGGACATTAAAATCAGCCTCCCAATCATCAGGAGTAATGATGTGTTCCACCTCAATCGATTCGCGCAACCCCTTCATATTAAGTCGATCTTCCATAATATCCAACACACGATCACGCCATTCATCTTTTATACTGTCCCAATCTAAACCACTTTTATTGTTAGGAGCTGGCACCAAAACATACAAGGCCGTTTTACCTTTAGGCGCCAAAGTAGAGTCAATTTTATTCGGATTACGAATATAAATTGATAAATCCTCATACATTTGGCCAGAATTATTGATACGATTGATATATTCCTCATAATTCTTTGAAAAAACAACAGTATGATGTTCTAAATCAAAGGTTTTTTTCACTCCCAAATAAAGCATCAACATCGAACAAGAATACTTTTTCTTCTTCAATTTTTTAGGTGTGTATTTTTTAGTTTTTCCCTTTGCAAGGTGGGTCATCGCCCAACTGAAATCAGCATTGATAATCGTATCATCGGCATAATCCTTTTCACCATTTTCCAATTCGACCCCAATGACTTTTTTACCTTCAAATAAAAGAGATTTAACCGGTTTTTTAAGATGAATCACACCTCCATTTTCTCTAGTAACCTTAGCCATCGCTTCAGAAATTTTACCCAATCCACCTTGAACATGATAAATGCCAAACGCGTGCTCTAAATAAGACAAAATCATGAAAAAAGCAGGGCATTTCCACGGTGCCATTCCCAAATATTTAGTCTGAAAACTAAACACCAAGCGGTCTTCTTCCTTTTTAATGTACCGTCCCAACTCGCTAAATACCGAATGCCCCAAGGAAAGGTGAGGAATCGTCTTGATTAAATCCAAATTAAAGTTATTTTTGAGCTTGTGATAAGGTTTTTGCAAACAAGGAAATATATGATCAAAACGTTTTTTTTCCCGATCAAAAAAATAATCATACATCTCAGGAGTCATTCCAATCTTCTGCTCCAACTCCTTTTTGAGCTTAGTCTTATCCCAATAAACATCAACCTCCTTATTAAAATATCTGAGCTGATAACTAATGTCTAACAAATCCATTTGCAAGTAATCGTCCAATTTTTTGCCTGCCTCTTCAAACATTTCATCAAAAATGAATTTCATCATCACAAATGTGGGGCCTACGTCAAAGGTGTAGTCACCCAATTTTAGATTCTTATTTCGACCACCAACCTGTTCATCTTTTTCATAAATCGTCACGTCAAAACCACGATAGCTCAAAATCATACCAGCACAAAGCCCACCGGGGCCAGCACCTATAATAATGATTTTCTTTTTTTGGTTCATCGTTAGTCCATTGTCTTATTTTTAAATTGAAGAGTCAACGGATTTTAGTTAGTCCCAAATTCTAAAACATACCAAAATACTAAATGAGTGAATTTTTAAGCATAAAAAATCAAATCCATTTACAACCACATCTCTACATTCAATCGCTTGAATGTGTCTTGATAATACTCCAACGTAGCCTGATTAGTATAACAATCCTCACGTTCATATTGAAGCAATAGTAATGCAAAATCATCTTGAAAGCGCTCATTTTGAGGGTCAAATTTCAACTTTGCCATAGCCTCATTCAACTGATAAACCACCTGATTACAAACAGCATTTTTAGAATACCCAACCTGCACCTCAGAAAAAATAGTAAAAAACATTGGATCATTTTCCATATATTTAAGTCTGAATTCTTTTCCAATAGAAAAGTTGCTAAAATCAGTCTTTAAAAGAGGGTGCAAATCAGAATCTGAATTTAAAAAATAGACCTCAATCACCTCGTTAGAATCAGTTTTGATGAGTAGATTATAACGCATCACCGGCTGTTGATGATCAACAAAAGCAACATCCTCCACAGCAATCAAGACCCCCACCGCCTCAACACCATGCCGATTGATCAAATACTGCGATAAATGATGCCCCCAAGCGAAATTAAAAACACCAAAGACAAGTAAAAAAAGGCTCACAAGAATGGAAAAACTCCTCCCCTTACTTTTAGCGAAAAAAAACGAAGAAATGAGAGAAAAAATCGCAACGACCATCAAAATAATAGGATGACTGATGATGTTAAGAAAAACAGTGATCATATTATGATGAAAATTATACGTAAATTATCCCGTTCTATGCACAACTAGAGAATATTCACATCATAATCCTATGCCTGTATTTTTCAATAGGAATTTTGTGATGAATAGTAACTTCAGATCAAGGGGAAATTAAAACCCAAAATGTTTCTGAATATAGCATTTAACCGAAGTCAGCACTCCCAGATCCACCTTCCCAATTTTATTTACAAAACGCTGCCGGTCAAAGGCGTGAATGGCTTGAACTTTAACAAGAGAATCACAAAAAAGGTTATTTTTATCATTCCTTAAAACCAGAATATCGTCATTTTGCTTATTTTTTGTGTTAGATGTCAAAGCCATCACCGTGATTAAACTAGCATTATTCAATGTTTTATTAGATTGAATCACCAAAGCCGGCCTTTGTTTTTGAAATTCACGACCAACACTCGGGTCAAAATCGACCAGATAAATATCACCCTGTTGTGGTTTAAACATCATCTTTTTACTGGTAAATTCTGATAATAATCATATTCAACGTCTGGCATGTGGCCCAATTCATTCACAATATCCTGACCGGAGGCTGCTTGCCACATTGCATTCAAATTCGTTTGAGCAAAAGACTGGCTCCGTTGAAAAACCAAGTCATAATCAATGTCATGTTGGTCATCAGTGGCCAACCAAGGCACGTCTTCATGAGAATGAGCACTCAATTCATTCCCATTCTTATCCGAAAGACGATTGAGAACCCCATCAACATGAACCATTTCAATGGCAGAAAAAAAACTCAAATCGGCACTGCGGCAAGGAAGGTATTTTTTTTGATGATATTTAAAGTACCGACTCTTCACCCGCTCCAACTCACCAAGTCTTATCATCTCATCAGC